>NZ_ALNS01000027.1:0-122751 GCF_000286655.1 Enterobacter sp. SST3
CGTTTATTTTCGCTATTCTCCACTGACCCGGCGGCGTGTGTGCCGTTGTTCCGTGTCAGTGGAGGCGCATTATAGGGAGTAATTCCGAACCTGCAAGGATAAAGTGAAAATTATTTACTGACTGCTCACTTTCCAGGCAAACCTCACTCCAGACCTCAATTTTCGCCTGGTTTTTAAACAAAAACGAGCCGCAAGCGGCTCGTTTTTGCGTTTTGTGACTTACTGCACTGCCACAATACGATCGTCGTTGGCTTCCAGACGGATAATTTTACCAGGAACCAGTTCCCCGGAGAGGATCTGCTGCGCCAGCGGGTTTTCGATCTGCTGCTGGATAGCACGTTTCAATGGACGCGCACCGTACACCGGATCGTAACCATTCTTACTCAGCAGTTTCAGCGCATCGTCGGAGATGTGAATTTCATATCCACGCTCTTCCAGACGTTTGTACAGACGCTGCAGCTGAATCTGCGCAATCGACGCGATGTGTTTCTCACCCAGAGGATGGAATACCACCACTTCATCAATACGGTTGATGAACTCCGGACGGAAGTTATGGCTTACCACACCCAGCACCAGATCCTTCATGTGGCTGTAGTCCAGTTCACCGAAACGTTCCTGAATCAAATCGGAACCCAGGTTCGACGTCATAATGACAACCGTATTACGGAAGTCGACCGTTCTCCCCTGCCCGTCGGTCAGACGCCCATCATCCAGCACCTGAAGCAGAATGTTGAACACATCCGGATGCGCTTTTTCCACCTCATCCAGCAGGATGACGGAATAAGGACGACGACGCACCGCTTCTGTCAGGTACCCACCTTCTTCATAACCCACATATCCAGGAGGCGCCCCGACCAGACGCGAGACGGAGTGTTTCTCCATAAACTCGGACATGTCGATACGCACCATCGCATCGTCGCTGTCGAACATAAAGTTAGCCAGCGCTTTACACAGCTCGGTTTTACCGACACCCGTCGGCCCCAGGAACAGGAATGAACCAATCGGACGGTTCGGATCGGACAGCCCTGCACGACTACGACGAATAGCATTCGAAACCGCTTCAACCGCTTCGTTCTGGCCAATCACACGATTGTGGAGATCGTTCTCCATGCGCAGCAGTTTTTCACGCTCGCCTTCCAGCATGCGCGCCACCGGAATACCGGTCCAGCGGGCAAGCACTTCCGCAATCTCGGCATCCGTCACTTTATTACGTAACAGACGCATCGTTTTTCCTTCTGACTGCGTCGCAATCTCAAGCTGTTTTTCCAGCTCAGGAATTTTGCCGTACTGCAGCTCTGACATTCGCGCCAGGTCGCCCACGCGTCGCGCCTGCTCAATGGCAATTTTTGCCTGTTCGAGTTCAGCTTTGATGGTCTGCGTACCAGAAAGGGAGGCTTTCTCGGCTTTCCACTCTTCTTCCAGCTCAGAATACTGGCGCTCTTTATCGTCCAGTTCTTCATTGAGCATATCGAGACGTTTCTTACTGGCTTCATCAGACTCTTTCTTCAGCGCCTGCTGTTCCAGCTTGAGCTGAATGATGCGTCGGTCGAGTCGGTCCAGCTCTTCCGGCTTCGAGTCAATCTGCATACGAATGCTCGACGCCGCTTCATCAATCAGGTCGATGGCTTTATCCGGCAGCTGACGGTCAGCAATATAACGATGCGAAAGCGTCGCCGCCGCAACGATGGCCGGGTCAGTGATCTGCACATGGTGGTGCAGTTCATAGCGCTCTTTCAGACCACGCAGGATCGCGATGGTATCTTCAACGCTTGGCTCGGCAACAAACACTTTCTGGAAACGACGTTCCAGCGCAGCATCTTTCTCAATGTACTGACGGTACTCATCCAGCGTAGTGGCACCGACGCAGTGAAGTTCACCGCGCGCCAGCGCAGGTTTCAGCATGTTCCCGGCATCCATTGCGCCGTCTGCCTTACCGGCACCGACCATGGTGTGCAGCTCGTCGATAAACAGGATAACGTTGCCTTCCTGCTTCGCCAGATCGTTAAGCACGCCTTTCAGACGCTCTTCAAACTCACCGCGGTATTTCGCACCGGCCACCAGCGCGCCCATGTCCAGCGCCAGTACGCGGCGGCCTTTCAGGCCTTCCGGAACTTCACCGTTCACAATACGCTGCGCCAGCCCTTCAACAATCGCGGTTTTACCGACACCCGGTTCACCTATCAGTACCGGGTTGTTCTTGGTACGACGCTGCAGTACCTGAATCGTACGGCGAATTTCTTCATCACGGCCGATCACCGGGTCAAGTTTGCCCTGCTCAGCGCGTTCGGTCAGATCGACCGTAAATTTCTTCAAAGCCTGACGTTGGTCTTCGGCTCCCTGATCGTTCACGCTTTCACCTCCGCGCATGTTCTCAATCGCCTGAGTCACATTGGCGGTGGTCGCACCGGCGGATTTCAGCAGGTCGGTCAAGGTACCGCGTGATTCAAGCGCCGCCAGAACAAACAGCTCTGACGAAATAAAATTGTCCCCACGTTTTTGCGCCAGCTTGTCGCAAAGGTTCAGGACGCGCACCAGATCCTGCGACGGCTGAACGTCGCCGCCGGTCCCTTCGACCTGCGGTAAACGGCTCAGCGCCTGATCGATAGCGGTGCGTAACTGACCAGCATTAATGCCAGCGGACGTTAATAAAGGACGTACCGATCCCCCTTCCTGATTCAGCAAGGCGCTCATTAGATGAAGAGGTTCGATAAATTGGTTGTCGTGCCCCAGTGCGAGGGACTGGGCATCGGCGAGAGCAAGCTGGAATTTATTAGTAAGACGATCCAGACGCATAACTCCTCCCATAACAGGTCAAATTTGCTACTGGAGATTAAATGAGGTCATCCCTCAATTATTCAAGGTTAATGACCTGAATTATGTGAAAAGAAAACGGCACGTGCCGGATCGTCTTGATTCTTTAGGTTATATCAGCCAAATGAAACTTGCCATACGCCCCGTCGTCTTGTCGCGGCGATAAGAGAAAAAATCACCCTTTTCGGTGAATGTACAGCGATCGCCGCCGAAGATCTGCGTCACGCCGACGCGGTTCAGGCGCTGACGAGCAAGCTGATAAATATCGGCCAGATATTTATCTCCAGAAGGCAGGAAGGCGTCCACCGCTTGCGGATCTTTATCCATAAAGGCTTCGCGAACCTCCGGCCCCACTTCAAAAGCGCGAGGACCAATCGCCGGGCCAAGCCAGGCCATAATATTGGCGGGCTCATCCTTAAAGCAGGCGACAGTTTCTTCCAGCACGCCTTCACACAGTCCACGCCAGCCCGCGTGCGCTGCAGCCACCTCGGTGCCTGCACGGTTGCAGAACAGCACTGGCAGACAATCGGCGGTCATTACGGCACAAACGGTTCCCGGAGTATTGCTGTAAGAGGCATCAGCGCGTTTGGAAGCATAGGGCTCTCCCGTCAACTTCAGCACCGCCTTGCCATGAACCTGTTCCAGCCAGACCGGTTTCGACGGCAGGTTCCCCGCTGCAAACAGACGCCTGCGGTTCTCTTCCACGTGTTCCAGGTTATCGCCACAGTGTGCGCCGAGGTTCAACGACGCCCACGCGCCCTGGCTCACACCGCCAGTGCGGGTTGAACTGCAGGCAGCCACGCCGGCAGGCAATGGCCACTCCGGGACAATCAGTTTGGTCATAACCAGTCCACTTGATCCTTATGTTCTTCGAAATCAGCACGCATGGCGTCAATAAGGTCCACCATATCCTGCGGGATAGGCGCATGCCACTCCATCTGAATACCGGTGATAGGGTGATAAAGACGCAGCATGGTCGCGTGCAGCGCCTGACGATCGAATTTACGCAATACGCTGATGAACTCATCCGATGCGCCTTTAGGCGGACGCGGACGACCACCGTAGACCTGATCCCCCACCAGCGGATGGGTAATGTGGGCCATATGCACGCGGATCTGGTGAGTACGTCCGGTCTCCAGACGCAGACGCAGGCGCGTATGAATACGGAAGTGCTCCATAATGCGGTAATGCGTCACCGCCGGTTTACCCATCGGATGCACCGACATATGGGTACGCTTGGTCGGGTGACGGCTAATGGGCTCTTCCACCGTCCCGCCAGAAGTCATATGTCCAATGGCTACCGCTTCATATTCACGGGTGATTTCGCGCAGCTGCAGCGACTCCACCAGACGGGTCTGAGCAGGAACGGTCTTCGCCACCACCATCAGACCGGTAGTGTCTTTATCCAGACGGTGCACGATGCCCGCGCGCGGAACATCCGCGATCGGCGGATAGTAATGGAGAAGTGCGTTAAGTACCGTACCGTCAGGGTTTCCCGCACCCGGGTGAACAACCAGGTCGCGCGGCTTGTTGATCACCAGAATGTCATCATCTTCATAGACGATGTCCAGTGGGATATCCTGCGGCTCGAAGCGGATTTCCTCTTCGATTTCAGCATTGATGGCGACAGCTTCCCCACCTAACACTTTCTCTTTTGGTTTGTCCCAGATCTTGCCGTTTACCATCACGCGCTGGTCAAGGATCCATTCTTTTATGCGTGAACGCGAATAATCAGGGAACAATTCGGCCAAAGCCTGATCTAAGCGTTGACCGAGCTGATTTTCGGAGACTGTTGCGGTGAGTTCTACTCGTTGTGCCATAAACTGCTTCTTCGTTTAACGTTGGGTTTTACGGCTTTGCCGTTTAATATAGTGTGCTATTGTAGCTGGTCTTAATCGGGAGCAGGAACAGAGTTTCTCCCGGACAAACATTTGAGGAAAGTCAAAACGTCATGACGCGCATGAAATATCTGGTGGCAGCGGCCACGTTGAGCCTGGCTTTGGTGGGCTGCTCCGGTTCAAATGAACAGGTCCCTGACAATCCGCCGAATGAAATCTATGCGACTGCACAACAAAAGTTGCAGGACGGTAACTGGAAACAGGCGATAACGCAACTGGAAGCGTTGGATAATCGCTATCCATTTGGTCCGTATTCGCAGCAGGTACAGTTAGATCTCATCTACGCATACTATAAAAATGCCGATCTGCCGCTGGCTCAGGCAACCATCGATCGTTTCATGCGTCTGAACCCGACTCATCCTAACATCGACTATGTGATGTACATGCGCGGGCTCACCAACATGGCGCTGGATGACAGTGCGCTGCAGGGCTTCTTCGGTGTGGATCGTTCCGACCGTGACCCGCAGCATGCGCGTGACGCCTTCAATGACTTCTCTAAACTGGTGCGCGGCTATCCAAACAGCCAGTACGTGACCGACGCCACCAAGCGTCTGGTGTTCCTGAAAGATCGTCTGGCGAAATATGAATACTCCGTGGCGGACTACTATACCCGCCGTGGCGCATGGGTTGCCGTGGTTAACCGCGTAGAAGGTATGCTGCGTGATTACCCGGATACTCAGGCTACGCGCGACGGCCTGAAGCTGATGGAAAATGCTTACCGTCAGATGCAGATGACCGCTCAGGCTGAAAAAGTGGCGAAAATCATCGCCGCGAACAGCAGCAACACCTGATTTTGCCTCAATGCAAAACGGCAGCCCGAAGGCTGCCGTTTTTTTATTCGTTTCTGAGCGTCGCTGAAGCGCGTTAGCCTCAACACATCCATTCAACTATGGCCTCAATTTTTGCCTTCTACAAGGTAAATCTCACCTCTTCCTGCCCTGCCTCACAAAAAAGATTCCCTGACAAAAACCGACAAAATAACGTGATCTAAATCACACATTTTGACATTAGGTCGGGTATGCTGGAATCACCAAGACGGAAAGACAAGAGGTAAAATTTATGACAATGAACATTACCAGTAAACAAATGGAAATTACTCCGGCAATTCGCCAGCACGTCGCAGACCGTCTCGCCAAACTGGATAAATGGCAAACACATTTGATTAATCCACATATCATCCTGTCCAAGGAGCCGCAGGGTTTCATCGCTGACGCAACTATCAATACTCCAAACGGCCATCTGGTCGCCAGCGCAAAACATGAGGATATGTACACCGCAATTAACGATTTGATCAACAAGCTGGAACGGCAGCTCAATAAAGTGCAACACAAAGGTGAAGCCCGTCGCGCCACAACGTCGGTGAAAGACGCCAGCTTCGCGGAAGAAGTTGAAGAAGAGTAATCCTTTAAATTGAGTGTACCGCCAACGCGCCTTCGGGCGCGTTTTTTGTTTTTTATTGACAGGGTGAAAACAGTACGGGTACTTTAACGATATCACTCACAGGATGACTTTATGAAACTTACGCCGTTCTTCTTCGCATTCTTTTTTACCTTCCCCTGAACGGGAGGCGTTTCGTCGTGTGATAAAGAATGCGAAGACGAACAACAAGGCCTCCCACACCGGGGGGCCTTTTTTATTGATAACGATAAGATGAGACAGGCAACACTATGACACCGGAAAACCCGTTACTGGATCTGCGCGTAAAAATCAGCGCGCTGGATGAGAAACTGCTGGCGCTGCTGGCCGAACGCCGCTCCCTCGCCGTTGAAGTGGGCAAAGCCAAGCTGGACTCCCATCGTCCGGTCCGTGATATCGACCGCGAGCGGGATCTGCTGGAACGTCTCATTCAGCTCGGCAAAGCGCATCATCTCGATGCCCACTACATTACCCGGCTGTTCCAGCTCATCATCGAAGACTCCGTTCTGACCCAGCAAGCGCTACTCCAGCAGCACCTCAATAAAACCAATCCGCACTCTGCGCGTATCGCTTTCCTCGGGCCAAAGGGCTCCTATTCTCACCTGGCCGCACGTCAGTATGCCGCTCGCCATTTCGAAGAATTTATTGAAAGCGGCTGCGCGAAGTTTGCCGACATTTTTAACCAGGTCGAGACCGGCCAGGCGGATTACGCCGTGGTGCCGATTGAAAACACCAGCTCCGGCGCCATCAACGACGTCTACGATTTGCTGCAGCACACCAGCCTGTCGCTGGTCGGCGAGCTGACGATCCCTATCGATCACTGCGTGCTGGTCTCCGGCTCAACGGACCTGAACACGATCGAAACGGTCTACAGCCACCCGCAGCCGTTCCAGCAGTGCAGCCAGTTCCTGAACCGCTATCCGAACTGGAAAATTGAGTACACCGAAAGCACCTCGGCGGCGATGGAAAAAGTCGCCCAGGCGAACTCCCCCAACGTTGCGGCGCTGGGCAGCGAAGCGGGCGGCGCGCTGTATGGTTTACAGGTGCTGGAACGCAACCTGGCGAACCAGACGCAAAATATTACCCGCTTCGTGGTGCTGGCCCGCAAGGCAATCAATGTGTCTGACCAGGTACCGGCCAAGACCACGCTGCTGATGGCCACCGGCCAACAGGCCGGTGCGCTGGTTGAAGCTCTGCTGGTACTGCGTAATCACAACCTGATCATGACCCGGCTGGAATCGCGCCCAATCCACGGTAACCCGTGGGAAGAGATGTTCTACCTCGATATCCAGGCCAACCTGGAGTCTGCTTCCATGCAGAAAGCCCTGCGCGAGCTGGGCGAGATCACGCGCTCTATGAAAGTGCTGGGCTGCTATCCGAGCGAAAACGTCGTCCCGGTCGATCCAATCTAACGTTCGATAAAACGGCTTTTCTTCATCCCTGCCACGCTCACCGGCAGGGTGAAGATGGCGCCGGAGAGCGGATATTTCGCCACCTCCTCCGCATCCATATTTTCCCGCGTGGTGGTAATAAACAGCGTTTTCATATCATCGCCGCCAAAGCAGACCATCGTCGGGCAACGTACCGGCATGCGGTACTCTTCCAGCTGCTCCCCTTGCGGTGAAAAACGCGCGATGCGCCAGCCGTCAAACAGCGCGCTCCAGTAACAGCCTTCCACATCCATCGCCGCGCCGTCCGGTATCCCCTCGCCCTCTTTAAACTGACGAAACACCTCTCGCTTACCCGGTTCGCCCTGCTCATCAAGCGGGGTACGGTAGATCACACCGTTTGGCGTGTCTGAGGTAAACATCCATTGCTTATCCGGGCTAAACGCTAAGCCGTTGTGCCCGTGGATATCACACTGGATCACCTTCGGCGTCAGGTCGTTGTCGATGCGCATCAGCAGGGCGCCGTTGTAATCTCCCGGCCCCCAGAACGTGCCCGCATAGAAGCGACCCAGGTGATCGGTGCCTCCATCGTTAAAACGCGCCAGCTGCGGGTTAGAGGGGTTATCACACACCTTGCGGCGCAGCAGGCCGTGTTTATCGGTCAGCCAGATACCCGTTCGCATCGCAACGATAAAACCACCCTGCTCACGCAGCGCGAAACACCCCACTTCCTCGTGGAAAGAGAGTACGGTGTGTTCCGCCGTCGGCAGATGGTAGCGGTGGATCTCGCCTTCCAGAATATCGGCCCAGTAGAGCGCCTGCTCTTCGGCGCTCCACGTCGGGCATTCAGGCAAATGCCCGGTGTAATTCAACAGCAGCTGCGGTTCAGCCATGACAGTTCCCCAAAATGAAAAAAGCCAGCATTGCTGGCTTTCAGTATATACATCATCGCATTACTGGCGACTGTCATTTGCCTGGCGCAACAACGTCCGGCTCTCATTCTGGAAACGCTGCGCATAATCGCCAAACCAGTGCTCGACCTTGCGGAAGCTGTCGATAAACGCCTGCTTGTCTCCGTGCTCAAGCAGCGTAATGGCTTCTCCAAAGCGCTGATAGTAGCGCTTGATCAGTGCCAGGTTGTTTTCGGAGGACATAATAATGTCCGCGTACAGCTGCGGATCCTGCGCGAACAGACGCCCAACCATCGCCAGCTCCAGACGATAGATAGGTGAAGAGAGCGCCAGCAGCTGTTCAAGCTGCACGTTCTCTTCCGCCAGATGCAGGCCGTAGGCAAACGTCGCAAAGTGGCGCAGCGCCTGAATGAACGCCATGTTCTGGTCGTGCTCAACCGCGCTGATGCGGTGCAGTCGCGCGCCCCATACCTGAATTTGTTCCAGGAACCACTGATAGGCTTCCGGCTGACGACCGTCGCAGTAAACCACCACCTGCTTAGCCAGGCTGCCGCTGTCCGGACCAAACATCGGGTGCAGACCCAGCACCGGCCCGGTATGCGCAGCCAGCATTGCCTGCAGCGGACCATTTTTGACGGAGGCCAGATCGACCAGGATACAGTCTTTCGGTAAAGGAGGAAGCTTCCCGACGATCTGCTCCGTCACGTGGATCGGCACGCTGACGATAACCATCCCGGCATCTTTCATGAGCTCCGGCGCCTGCGCCCAGTCCTCTTTTTCCAGAATGCGCACCTGATAGCCAGAAAGCGTCAGCATTTTTTCAAACAGGCGCCCCATCTGTCCTGCCCCGCCGACAATCACCACCGGCCGCAGGGTCGGGCAAAGGGTTTTGAACCCCTTGTCGTTTTCGCTGGAATAGGATTCCCGCATCACGCGACGCAGGACGTCTTCAATCAAGTCCGGCGAAACGCCCAGCGCCTGCGCCTCTTTGCGACGGGAGGCGAGCATAGAGGCTTCGCGCTCCGGGACGTAAATCGGCAGGCCGTATTTGCTTTTCACCTCACCGACTTCGGCAACCAGCGCCATGCGGCGCGCCAGCAGATCCAGCAGCGCCTTATCCACTTCATCAATTTGATCGCGCAGTGCGGTCAATTCAGCAACCATAACTACCCTCTTAAGCCAGACGCGTCGCCAGCTGGCCGCTTAAATCTTTATGGATCTCACGCAGCAGTGCATCGGTGGTTTCCCAGCTGATGCAGGCATCCGTCACGGAGACGCCGTGCTTCATGGCACTGCGCGGTTGTTCAGATGATTGATTGCCTTCATGAATATTGCTCTCAATCATTAGACCGATAATCGAACGGTTGCCATCTTTGATCTGGGCGACCACGGATTCCGCAACCGCAGGCTGACGACGGTAATCTTTATTCGAATTACCATGACTGCAATCTACCATCAGTGCCGGGCGCAGTCCCGCCTGCTCCATCTCTTTTTCACACTGCGCCACGTCCGCCGGACTGTAGTTCGGGGCTTTCCCGCCGCGCAGGATCACGTGCCCGTCCGGGTTACCCTGCGTTTGCAGGAGGCAGACCTGGCCCGCCTGGTTGATACCGACGAAACGGTGCGGCATGGCGGCCGCGCGCATGGCGTTGATCGCCGTCGCCAGGCTGCCATCGGTACCGTTTTTAAAACCAACCGGCATCGACAGGCCAGACGCCATCTCGCGGTGGGTTTGCGATTCCGTGGTACGCGCGCCAATCGCGGACCAGCTGAACAGATCGCCAAGGTATTGCGGGCTGTTCGGATCCAGCGCTTCGGTTGCCAGCGGCAGGCCCATGCTGACCAGCTCCACCAGCAGGCGACGCGCAATCTTCAGGCCTGCTTCCACATCAAACGAGCCATCCATGTGCGGATCGTTAATCAACCCTTTCCAGCCAACGGTAGTACGTGGCTTCTCAAAATAGACGCGCATCACCAGGTAGAGGCTATCGCTGACCTCCTCCGCTAATGCTTTAAATCGACGAGCGTACTCAATGGCGGTTTCAGGATCGTGAATAGAGCAAGGACCACACACCACCAGCAGGCGCGGATCGCGGCCGGCGATGATGTCAGAAATGGTCTGGCGCGAGTGCTCAATCTGAGCCTCCTGCGCGACGCTCAGCGGAAATTCTGCTTTCAGCTGATCCGGAGTAATTAAAACCTGTTCGTCAGTGATATGTACGTTGTTCAGCGCGTCTTTTTGCATGATGGCGATCCTGTAAAGCTCGTTTGCGATAGTTGTTTTCCTCAATGAGGTGAAACCACGATACCATAAAAAGTAAACATTTCAATCCAAAATACGTACACATTACTTTACAGAAGCTAATTTATTGCAAAAATCAGCCGTCAAAAACGTAAAGTTTAAATTACAGACATACTTTCTTAAGCCAGGCTATGCTGAAGTAAAAAGGAGAATGGCTATGCGTTCAATTGCTCTCACGCTGTTGTCGCTGTTTTTAACGGGCTGTCAGATCAATCCTTATACCTTCCAGCCCGACTGGACCAGTCCATCCTGGTTTGATGCCGGCAAAGAAGACGCCATGAATGGCCTGCCGGTTAAAGATAACCAGACCCTGGCCGATAGTTTTAACGACACCCACGTTGATCGTAGTGAATATCTTCGCGGCTATGCCGATGGTCAGAAGAGAGTCTGCGAAGAAGGGTTTATTCACGCCTGGGGATTAGCGGGCAAATCTTTCCCTGCCAGTTGCGATACTGCTGAAAACGCGGCAAAACTGCGTGCGTCATGGCAAAAAGGGATGGATGAAAGTATGCGCTCCAGCAGACTCAATTAAGTCTGTTTTTAATCACCGGAAAATAAACAACAGTAGGATTTAGCTTAGGTTGACCTGAGGCTATTTCTGACATAATGACGGCTCTGACAAACAATGGTATTCTGCCCGCAACTCTTAAGGACATCTATTTCCGGAGCGATGTGGCGGATTCTGGTGAGAAATTTATTCTTGATCTCTTTTTTCCGACTCACTCTGGTGTTAATGCTGTTCATTATGGTGGGCCCAGCGACGGCAGGCACGCTCACGGAAACGGATAAATCGGTACGCTCGATAGTCTCAGGCATTGTGAGCTATACGCGATGGCCGTCACTATCCGGGCAACCTAAACTCTGCATCTATGCCACTTCTCACTATACGCACGCGCTTAGCGGCGACGAAGGGCACAACGAGTTACCCTATACTCCCGCTATTGTACATAACGATCGGGAAGCCCTGGCCGCGACGTGCGATGCGATTTATTTCGGGTCTGAATCACCGGCAAAACAACTTGAATTAATAAGCCAATATCAGGGCAGAGCATTGCTATTAATCTCAGAGCAAAATCCGGAATGTGTAATTGGCAGTGCCTTTTGCCTGATGATCGATCGCGGCCAGGTCCGGTTCTCCGTCAACCTGGATGCATTGACGCGCAGTGGCGTAAGAGTCAATCCGGATGTATTAATGCTGGCACGGAATAAGCAGCATGGATAAAGATTTCACTTCAACGCCACGTCCGACGTTTAAATGAACGTTGAGGCGAAACAGCATGATAAGCGTCATTATCACGATGACGTTAATATGGCTGTTGCTCTGTTTTGCTTCCGTTGTGACGTTAAAACAATACGCGCAAAAGAATCTCGAATTAACCGGCGCCACAATGAGCCACAGCCTGGAAGCCTCGCTGGTTTTCAACGACTCGCTGGCGGCCAACGAAACGCTTGCAGCCCTGGGCAAACAGGGGCAGTTTGCCGCGGCGGAGGTGATTAATGCGCATAAAAAGCGGTTCGCCTACTGGTCCTGGAACCCGGAAGATAACAACGACACGCTGGGCGCGCTGGTCAGCCGCTGGCTTTTCCCCGTACCGGTTGCGCAGCCCATCATGCATAACGGCTTAACGATCGGCGAAATTCGCCTTACCGCGCGTGACAGTTTGATCAGCCATTTCATCTGGACGTCGTTTGCCGTACTGACTGGCTGCATTCTCTTTGCCGCCGTCGTCGCGCTCGTCATTACCCAGTCTTTGCATCGTGGAATGGTCACGGCGCTGCAGAACATTACCGACGTCGTGCATGACGTGCGCACGAACCGAAATTTCTCCCGCCGGGTGAAAGACGGCCGTATCGAAGAATTTCACCAGTTTGGCGAAGACTTCAATAGTCTTCTGGATGAAATGGAAGAGTGGCAGCTGAAGCTTCAGGCGAAAAATGCCCAGCTGTTGCGGACCGCCATGCACGACCCGCTTACCGGTCTTGCCAACCGCGCGGCGTTTCGTAACAGCATTGCGGCATTAATGAATGACCCTTCAGCCAGAACAAACTCGGCCCTGCTCTTCCTCGACGGTGATAATTTTAAGTTTATTAACGACACCTGGGGACACGCGGCAGGAGACTGCGTGCTGATCGAAGTCGCCAGCAGAATGATGGAGTTTGGCGACAAACGTCATCAGTCCTACCGCCTTGGCGGTGACGAATTTGCGATGGTGCTGTACGGCGTGCACTCTGAGCTTGAGGTTCAACATATTTGTGCTGCGCTTTCGCAGCAGTTTATCCGTCCGTTTGATCTTCATAACGGACAAAAAGCATCGATGTCACTCAGCATTGGCTTTGCTCTGGCGTGGGAAAATACTTCCGTGGAAGCATTACTGGAGAGGGCTGACCGCAACATGTACCAGGTTAAAAACCAGCGTACGAAAACAATAAGTTAGAAAGGATACACTATGTTAAAACGTTACTTCGCGCCCTTAGTCCTGGCCTCACTGGTTCTGGCAGGCTGCCAGTCGCCGCCGGAAGGCAAATTCACTCCTGAGCAAATTGCGGCGATGAAGTCTTACGGTTTTAACGAACTGAACGGTGACTGGTCGCTTGGGATGTCGGACACCATCCTGTTTGATAAAAATGACGCCAGGCTGCGATCGGAGAGTGAAACGCAGATCCAGTCCATGGCCTCTCGCCTGGCGGAAACCGGCCTGACCCACGCGCGAATGGACGGTCACACGGATAACTACGGGGAAGAGAGCTACAACGAAGCGCTCTCGTTAAAACGCGCCAACGCCGTGGCCGATGCCTGGGCGAAGGGGGCAAATATCCCGCGCAGCAATCTCACCACGCGGGGATTAGGTCAAAAATATCCGGTTGCGAGCAACAGTACCTCACAAGGGCGCGCTGAAAACCGCCGCGTCGCAGTGGTGATCAGCACGCCATAAGGCTATTTAGCGGAGGATTCGGCGAGCGTCACCCTGGTTGCCGCTCGCCAGCGCAGCCAGTCCACCAGAACAAACAGCGCCAGACTCACGCCCATGACCGGCAGGGCCAGCCCCAACAGTACGCTGATTAACACCGTAACGCCTCTTCCCCACACTGACAAGGCAAGCCAGCTCTGGCAAAGCGTCTGTACCGGACTCACAGCCGATTGCGCCGGACGACGCATCCACCACATCCGGTATCCCCAGATAATGAGCACGCAAAGGGCGAGGCCGAACGCAACCAGCAGCAGCTGATTTGCGAGGCCGAATAAGATCCCCATATGGAAATCCACGCCCCAGCGGGTCAGTTTTGCCATTAGCGGAAAATCCTCGAATCGGGTTCTGTCCAGAACCTGCATCGTATGAGGATCAACCGCCACGGCGTCCACCTGGGTCGGCCAGCTGCGATCGATTTCCGTCACGGTCCAGGCGCGATCCCTCGTTTTCGCCGGGCGGATCTCCAGCTTGCCGGCATCAATACCCGCGTTACGCGCCGCGCTTAATACCCCATCAAACAGCGTCAAATCCATCGCCATTTCCGGCATCACCATTCCACCGTGATGACCGCGGTGTTCGGCATGTTCATCCACGACCTCATGTTGGCCGGATAGCGTCGTGTTCACCTGCGGGGTGAGCCAGTTCATCTCTGCCCGCAGCTTATCCACGTTCCCGCCAGCCCACTGGGACCAGGTCAGGCCGGTTGCGGAGAACAGCAGCATTCCACCCAGCAGGCTCCAGCCCAGCGTCACATGCACCCGACGCCGGTTCTGGAAGCGATTATTGATCCGCCGTTTGGGCCGGGTATAACACCACAGGGCAATACCGCCCAGCGCGGCGACCCACATCCACGAGGCCGCAAGCTCGCTGTAAAGGCGCCCAATGTCGCCCAGCATCAGGGACGTATGCAGGTAATCAATGGTCTGACGCAGGGGTAAAATCCCGCTGGTGCCGTATACCGTCAGATCTCCCAGCACCGTCAGGCTTACCGGATCGATAAAGATAGCCCGGTTCTCCGATGGCCCAAGTTTCGGGTCAGCGAACATCACGCGGGTGGTTTCGCCCTCAACCAGCCCCGGACGAACGGCGTGCAAACGTAAATCTGATCCAACGGTTTTTTTCGCCACGGCGATTTGTTCCGCCAGAGGCTGTGGCTCGCCCATAGAATCCGCGTGGAGCGCGTGCCGGTAGAGTGCGTTTTCCAGCTGTGGGGTCGCCACATACAGCGTCCCGGTTAGCGCGGCGAAGAAGATAAACGGGCCGACAAACAGCCCAACGTAGAAATGAAGGCGACGCAGCAGGTTTCCCCATGCCGCGCGCGAGGTGCAGGTAGTCATACTTTTCCTTTTTAAGGCAAAAAGTTATCGATATTTTTTAAAGTGAAAAAGCAGACTGCCGCGGCGGCGCGCGGGTATCAGGGTAAAGCCAGGGGAAAAAGTGCCAGTGCTTGACCGCCTGACGCGGCGGCTTAACGCGAAGCCTCTGCAGCACCACGCTGAGCAGGACGATGAGCGCCAGCATCACGCCAGGGACATGCGCTAACAGCACGCAGTAGCCGCACGCTTCCGCATGGTCGACGGGCATCGTGTGTGGCATATCGCCGTGATGCTCGTCCATCGACATCATGCTCATGTCATGATGCATGCCCGGCATGGCGCTCATGGGATCTTTCTGCAATGAGACGGAGATAAGGGGTGCTACCACGATCAGCAGGATCGCAAACAGCGCGGTCAATGCCGCTGCGCGTTTCCAACTATGCTGATGCAGTACGTTATCCACTTCCCCTCCATTCAAGAGGCAAGCATTGTAAATGATTTATGACGAAAGGGTTAACGCGAGAGGTGCGATGGAATAAAAAAAGGGCCGGCCTTTCGGCCAGCCCTTTCTAACAGGATGTCGCTTAAGCGAATCTTAGTTCAGATGCTCCTATTTACACCCTATTCAAAACAACAACTTACCATACAAAACAACTAGTTAAGTTAATTTTTAATGCAGTGAATTGTAGTGTTATGCAACCTCTGCCGCCATATTGTCGCCAACATACAACGAAAGAGGATTGAGAGAGACAGCTTGCTCTAAATGGTCAGGAGCAAAGTGCGCGTATCTCATTGTTTCGCGAATGTTGGAATGTCCGAGGATTTTCTGCAGTACCAGTATGTTTCCGCCGTTCATCATAAAATGCGCACCAAATGTATGTCTCAGGACATGCGTCTTTTGCCCTTCAGTTAGCTCGATATTCGTGAGTTTGAGCATCTTTTTAAACTCCTGATAGCAGGGCTTGAACATTCTGCCCTGACGTTCGGCTAGCTCGTCATACAACCATTTAGGAATGGGAACGGTGCGATTTTTCTTGCCTTTGGTTTTTGTGAAAGTCAGTTTGCAGGGAGAGAGTTGAGGCCGCGTCAATCTCTCGGCCTCCCCCCATCTTGCGCCGGTTGCAAGACAGACTTTGACAATCATCGTGAGATCCTCTTTGCCGTATTGCTCGCAGGCTCGAAACTGCTCAGGGATTTGAGAAAGAGTTAGCCAGGACATTTCTTTCTCGGCTTCTTTGAATACGCGCACCCCTTCCAGTGGGTTGGGTAAACTCCACTCCCCTAACCGCCGCAGCTCATTAAACACAGCTATAAGGTATTGCTGCTCACGATTCACGGTTATTGGTTTGGCGACCCATTTTGCCGGGTCTTTATGATATCCGTTATCGATTTCACCACGGAGTCGGCGGTCGCGGTAATGAGCCCAATCTTTAGCGGTAAAGCGGGATGCAATTGGGTCGCCCAAACCGTTACAGACAATTTGCAGCTTTGCTAACCGCGACTTACTGGCGACTAAAGCCTGCCCGTGCAGGTTATGCCAGAGTTGAATCAACTCGCTTAAGCGTCGGCGATCTTCTTTCTTGCCGAGCCAAGGCTTGTCCTCACTTTCATTATTCGTAAATGTTTCGAATGCCTCGGCCTCACCTTTTGTATTGAAATGCCGACGTATACGCCGCCCTTCTCGTCCATTTGGGTAGAGTTCGCATAACCATTTGCCATTTTTTTGCTTACTTACAGTCATGATTTCACCGAGGCAATGCTAATTATTCACAAAGCGCTGTTGCAGCATCCATTACCGGATCCAAAGGTATTTTTACGCCTTTGTAATACGGGTTATCCTTCCAAACAGCATCAATATCGCTACCCTCAAGCTTTCCAGACTTAACGCCGCTAATCGCTAGGCCGTTCAATGGGTAACGGTCATCTGTTGCTTTGTCGTACACAAAGGCATATCGACCGTTAACACAAGAAACCGAAGCTTTTTCAAAAGTTAGCGGCCAGTCTTCACCAAACTTGGCCCCGTCTAAATCCTGTGATTTTTCGGCGGATGAAGCCCCAAAAGAAATGGTAAGAAATAAAGCTAAAAAAAGTTTACCTTTCATAAATTCCCTTAAACGTGTTTTTCCAAAGTAAGCACTACAGCTCCGGCAGGAGTAATATCTGAAATATTGCATTCAAATTCAGCAGACTTATTAGTCAACCTGACTTTCCCGCCGGGAAGACGAATTACATCAAAAACATCAAGAGCGCCGTCGATATCAATTAACCAACGCCCATTACTTATGTTCGAAGCCGAACGGTCGACAAGCCAAGAGGAGCCTACGCCTTCAACAAAAATCAATTCCTCTGAGTCAGACGGTATCATCGAGGGGTCTGGATACCATGCGCCAGCGTCCTTAAGCTCACCAGATTCAAGGCGGGATTTTTTAATTGAGTAATTTGATATGGCCGCTTCCTTGTCAGCGCGCATTTGCCCTTTTCCGGTAGCTAACCATTCCAGCGAAACACCGGTATCAAGAGCACAAGTAACCACTACATCACCGGGGAAAAAATCACGCCGTACCCATGTGCTTATCGTTCCTGATGATATACCGAGTAGATCACCAAGCTCTTTTTGCATAGAAAAACCGTAAGCATCAAGGATTCGTCTAAGAACAGGTTTTCCACCTGAAGCCATGACCTCTTCATACAGCTCTTTCCCCTTGAGGGTTACATGTGGTGAGTTTGCTTTTGCAAGTTCACCAGTTACTAACCATCCAATATCAGCGCCCGTTTCGATAGCACATTCAACGAACACATTGCCCGGCACGCTATCTCTGGCAAGCCAACTGCTTATGTTGTTGGCATAAATCCCAAGTTTTTCGCCAAGCTCCTTCTGCGAGCTAAGTCCATAAGCCGAAAGGATTCTTTCGATAGCTGGTGCCGCCCCGTCTCCAAATTTAGCCATATCTCGCCACCAAAATTAATTTTTACCATTGCAAAATTAAATTTCGCGAACTAAAGTGACGTTTATCAACCACGATGCACATCAATGCAGTTCACTACAATCAACAGGAGATAATGCGATATGTCAGATGCAAAATCAATCTCGATGCACGACTCGCAAAACTCACAAAATCAAACTGTGCTGTTAGACCCGACTCAGTTTGACGCCATCGTTACAGCAATGCTGCCAGCCCTGCAGACAATGATTCGCTCTGCTATGTCAGACACCATGACAGTGAAAGACTTTGCCGCCACCCGCGGCGTTAGCGAGCGTCTGGTCTGGCAATGGCTTGATGAGGGCATTCTTCTTAAAGCTCCGACCAAAGACTTTTCCAACAAAGAGGAAGCCGGTAAACGAAGCCGCACCCTCGTAAACGTAAAAGCATGGCGCGACAAACTGACTCAACAAGCGATTGATTGTCGCTACATCGACCAGCGCACCGCTCTTAACTGAATTTGATTATGCAAGTTAGAGGGAACTTAACCATGTTTGATTTTCAGATTTCCAAACATCCCCACTATGACGATGCGTGTCGTGCTTTCGCTCAACGTCACAACATGGCGAAGCTGGCCGAGCGAGCGGGTATGAACGTTCAAACGTTACGTAACAAGCTCAACCCGGAACAGCCTCACCAGTTCACGCCGCCTGAGTTATGGCTGCTGACAGACCTGACCGAAGACTCAACCTTAGTTGATGGTTTTCTGACCCAAACACGAACAGTGGAGCGCTCAGCTATGTCGGGAATGGTTTCGGTCAGTGGCAGTCTGGAGCGGGCGTTAATATTAATTTTCGAAACCTTGTACTCAATGCTGCTAATCAGGTGCCGACGGCCTCAGAGAACCGGGTAAAAAACATTGCATTTAACTTTATCGTGAGGGCGGCATAATGGCGAAAGCTACGCTGAATAAAAACGGAATTGCCACGAAGGCAGGCGAAATCACGGTTTATAACTTTGCCGGTGATACGCGCGAATTTTTATCGTCATCGGTGGAGTTTCTCGCGATCGGCGTGGGTATTCCTGCCAGCTCCTGTACCGACTTACCACTGAGTCCAAAAGAGGGCTTCGCCGTCTGCCGCACGGCCAGCCTTGACGGGTGGGAATACGTTGCCGACCACCGGGGCGAAACGGTCTATGACACGGCCACGGGTGAGCCAGCAGAAATCACCACGCCGGGTGAATATGCCGACAGCGTGACCACACTTGCGCCATCAACACGTTTTGACAAGTGGAACGGTAGCGCGTGGGTCACGGATGTGGATGCGCAACACCGGGCGCAGGTGCAGAACGCCGAAACCGTAAAGGCCACGTTACTAAAAGAGGCGCAAGGCACAATCAGCATATGGCAGACTGAGCTGCAGC
Source organism: Enterobacter sp. SST3 (assembly GCF_000286655.1). Taxonomy (NCBI): domain Bacteria; kingdom Pseudomonadati; phylum Pseudomonadota; class Gammaproteobacteria; order Enterobacterales; family Enterobacteriaceae; genus Enterobacter; species Enterobacter sp. SST3. The sequence goes on from NZ_ALNS01000027.1 coordinate 19,358, forward strand.
TCGGCATTATCGGTGATGATGACAAGGCCAGCCTGATTACATGGATGAAATACATTCAGGTGCTGAACGCGATCGACACCTCTACAGCGCCGGATATTGAGTGGCCTGAAAGACCAGAATAAACGAAGCCCTCCACCCGGAGGGCTTTTTTGTGTGTTGTGTTATCCCTCCACCAACGGCATTGCATCGCGCCTGCGCGACACACAACAGAAAATAGTCGCACCCCTTAACCACGGAGTTAAACAGATGGGCGACTATCATCATGGCGTCGAGGTCATCGAGATTAACGATGGCACGCGCACCATTTCCACCGTCTCGACGGCCATCATCGGCATGGTCTGCACGGCCAGCGATGCTGACGACAAGACGTTTCCCCTTAATGAGCCGGTGCTGATTACCAGTGTGCAAACGGCGATCGGTAAAGCCGGTAAAAAAGGTACGCTGGCAAAATCCCTGCAGGCCATCGCCGACCAGTGCAAGCCGGTCATTGTGGTGGTGCGCGTTCCCGAAGGTATTGAAGACCCGGAAGACCCGGAAGCGGCGCAGAAAGAAACCATTTCCAACATCATCGGCACGACCGACGAAAACGGCAAATACACCGGGCTGAAAGCGCTGCTAACGGCGAAAACCGTCACCGGCGTTAAGCCGCGCATTCTCGGCGTGCCGGGACTGGATACGCAGGAAGTGGCGACCGCGCTCGCGTCGACCTGCCAGAGCCTGCGCGCGTTCGGCTATGTGAGCGCGTGGGGCTGCAAGACCATTTCCGACGCCATCAAATACCGCGAGAACTTCAGCCAGCGCGAGCTGATGGTCATTCACCCTGATTTTCTGGCATGGGACACCACGGCGAACGAAACAGATATTGCATGGGCGACCGCCCGCGCGCTCGGCCTGCGTGCCAGAATCGACCAGGAGACCGGCTGGCACAAAACTCTGTCTAACGTCGGCGTGAATGGCGTCACCGGCGTCAGCGCCTCGGTCTCATGGGATTTGCAGGAGCAGGCCACCGACGCCAACCTGCTTAATCAGGCCGGGGTGACAACGCTTATCCGCAACGACGGCTTTAAGTTCTGGGGCAACCGCACCTGCTCGGACGATCCGTTATTCGTGTTTGAAAACTACACCCGCACGGCGCAGGTGCTGGCCGACACGATGGCGGAAGCGCACGCGTGGGCGATGGATAAGCCCGTTTCCGCAACGCTCATCCGCGACATCGTCGCCGGTATCAATGCCAAATTCCGCGAGCTGAAAAACAACGGCTATATCGTTGACGGCTCCTGCTGGTACGACCCGGAGTCAAACAGCGTGGAAACCCTCAAAGCCGGGAAGCTGTATATCGATTACGACTACACCCCCGTCCCGCCGCTGGAAAACCTGACCCTGCGCCAGCGCATCACCGATACCTATCTGGCAGACCTGTCAGACTCGGTCAACAGCTAAGGAGCTCAGAGCATGGCGTTACCACGCAAACTGAAATATCTGAACATGTTTAACGACGGTCTCAGCTACATGGGCGTCGTTGAATCCGTCACCCTGCCAAAGCTGACCCGCAAACTTGAAAAATACCGCGGCGGCGGGATGCCGGGCTCGGTGTCGGTTGACCTCGGTCTTGACGACGACGCGCTGTCGCTTGAGTGGACGCTGGGAGGTCTGCCTGACGTCGCGCTGTGGGCGCAGTACGCGTCACCGGGTGCCGACAGCGTGCCGTTGCGCTTCACCGGCTCATTCCAGCGCGATGACACCGGCGAAATTTCTGCCGTTGAGGTGGTTATGCGTGGCCGTCACAAGGAGTACGACGGTGGCGAAAACAAACAGGGCGAAAGCGGCACGACCAAAATCGCGACCGAGTGCTCGTACTACCAGCTCACGATTGACGGCAAAGAGGTCATCGAGATTGACGTCGTCAACATGGTGATGAAAGTAGACGGCGTCGACCGTCTGGCGGAGCACCGTAAGGCGATTGGCCTGTAATCCCTTAACCGGTCGGCAATGCTGGCCGGTCATTTAACTTTGAAGAGAGCAACATCATGGAAAACATCAACGAAACCGAAAACCCGAACATTGTGATCCTCGATAACCCCATCATGCGCGGTGAGCAAAAAATCGAGCAGGTGACCGTCACAAAACCCAACGCGGGAACCCTGCGCGGCGTGAGTCTGGCCTCGCTGGCAAACTCTGACGTCGATGCGCTGATTAAGGTGCTGCCGCGCATGACGTACCCGGCGCTGACCGAGCACGAGGTCATGCGTCTGGAAGCATCAGACCTGATTTTGTTCGCCGGTAAGGTGGTCGGTTTTTTGTCACCATCTTCGGCTCGCTGACCTTCCCGGATAATCTTTCGGTCGATGACCTGATGGCGGATATCGCGGTGATATTTCACTGGCCGCCATCAGAGCTGAATTCCCTGAGCGTGACCGAGCTCATCACATGGCGCGAAAAGGCGCTGCAGCGAAGCGGAAACCACCATGAGCAATAATGTCAGACTTGAGGTACTGCTTAACGCAGTAGACCGGGCAAGCCGACCGCTCAAAGCTATCCAGAACGCCAGCAAGACTCTTGCCGGTGACATCCGCACTTCTCAAAACAGCCTGCGCGATCTGAATGCGCAGGCTGGCCGAATTGACGGATTCAGGAAAGCGAGCGCACAGCTTGCCGTGACCGGTCAGTCGCTTAACAAAGCGAAACAGGAGGCCGCTGCGCTGGCCGTCCAGTTTAAAAACACGGAAAACCCCACTAAGGCGCAGGCGCGCGCGATGGAGGCGGCAAAGAAATCCGCCGCTGACCTGCAGCTCAAATACAACAGCCTCAGGCAGTCGGTACAGCGCCAGCGTACCGAGCTCGCGCAGGCCGGGATTAATACCCGTACCCTGTCGGCGGATGAGCGCCGCCTGAAAACCAGCATCAGTGAAACGACTGCGCAGCTAAACCGGCAGCGCGAGGCACTGGCGCGGGTCAGTGCTCAGCAGGCGAAATTAAGCCAGGTAAAAGAACGATATAAATCAGGTAAGGAGCTGGCAGGCAATATGGCCGCTGCAGGTGCTGCCGGTGTAGGTATCGCCACAGCGGGAACAATGGCCGGGGTAAAACTGCTGATGCCTGGCTATTCGTTTGCACAGAAAAACTCTGAGCTGCAGGCTGTTCTCGGGGTCGATAAACAGTCGCCAGAAATGGAGGCGCTGCGTAAACAGGCGCGCCAGCTCGGGGACAATACTGCCGCGTCTGCAGACGATGCGGCCAGCGCGCAGATTATCATCGCAAAAAGCGGCGGGGATGCGGCGGCCATTCAGGCGGCGACGCCGGTCACGCTGAATATGGCTCTGTCTAACCGGCGCTCGATGGAAGAAAACGCCGCGCTGCTGACGGGTATGAAATCCGCGTTTCAGATGTCTAACGACCAGATCGCACACATTGGCGACGTGCTGTCGATGACGATGAACAAAACGGCCGCTGACTTTGACGGGCTGAGCGACGCGCTGACCTATGCCGCGCCGGTGGCAAAAAATGCCGGGGTCAGTATCGAGCAGACCGCCGCCATGGTCGGCGCGCTCCATGACGCCAAAATCACCGGCTCGATGGCAGGGACGGGAAGCCGTGCCGTGCTGAGTCGCCTGCAGGCTCCGACCGGTAAGGCATATGAGGCCATCAAAGAACTCGGCGTTAAAACGTCTGACAGTAAGGGCAATACGCGCCCGATATTCGCCATTCTGAAAGAAATGCAGCGCAGTTTTGAGAAAAACAATCTCGGAACCAGCCAGAAAGGCGAGTACATGAAAACCATCTTTGGTGAGGAAGCCAGTTCGGCGGCGGCGGTACTGATGACCGCGGCCTCAAGCGGCAAACTCGATAAGCTCACTGCGGCGTTTAAAGCTTCAGACGGTAAAACCGAGGAGCTGGTCAAAATCATGCAGGACAACCTCGGGGGTGACTTCAAAGAATTCCAGTCAGCTTATGAGGCCGTCGGCACAGACCTCTACGACCAGCAAGATAGCTCTCTACGAAAATTAACCCAAACAGCCACGCGGTACGTTTTACAACTGGATGACTGGATCAAAAACAATAAGGAGCTTGCGGAAACTATAGGCATCATTGCCGGTGGTGCGCTGGCGTTGATTGGCATTATAGGCGGTATTGGTCTTGTTGCGTGGCCGGTAGTGATGGGTATCAACGCTATTATTGCCGCAGCTGGCCTGCTGGGAACGGTGTTTACCGTGACCGGTGGCGCGATAGTGACCGCCATCGGTGCAATTAGCCTGCCAGTGGTGGCAGTTGTCGGTGCGGTGGTGGCCGGTGCGCTCCTGATTCGGAAATACTGGGAGCCCATCAGCGCATTCTTTTCCGGCGTGGTTGAGGGGCTTAAAGCGGCGTTTGCACCAGTGGCGGAAGTCTTTGCACCGCTCGCGCCGGTGTTTGATTCAATCATTGAGAAATTGCGCGGTGTCTGGCAGTGGTTTACAGACCTCATAGCGCCGGTTAAGGCGACGCAGGAGACGCTCGACCGCTGCAAAAATGTCGGCGTGACGTTTGGTACAGCGCTGGCCGATGCGCTGATGGCGCCGCTCAATATCTTTAACAGCCTGAGCGGCAAAGTCAGCTGGCTACTGGAAAAGCTCGGGGTCATCAAAAAAGAGTCTGGCGACCTTGACCAGACGGCCGCTAAAGCCAGTGCCGCCACCGGCTCGCAAAATGGGGCTTATATTCCGGCCACCTCAGCATATGGCGGATATCAGGCATATCAGCCGGTAACGGCACCCACTGGTAAGACTTACGTCGACCAGAGCAAGCCAGAATATAACATCAACCTGAATGGTGGCATCGCGCCGGGCAGCGACCTCGACCGTCAGCTCCGCGAGGCTGTCGATAAACTCGACCGTGAAAACCGTGCGCGTCAGCGCTCAAGTATGCGTCATGACTGAGGGGGATAAAGCATGTTAATGGTTTTGGGCTTATTTGTATTTGAGCGCCGCACGCTGCCCTATCAGTCCATGCAGTATTCGAAGGACTACCGCTGGGCGTCAAATGACCGTATCGGCAAGCCACCGGCATACCAGTATCTCGGGGAGGGGGAAACCACGCGCACGCTGTCGGGTGTTCTCTATCCCGAAATTACCGGCGGACGTCTGTCACTGACCGCCATCGAGCTGATGGCAGACGAGGGGCGAGCGTGGCCGCTGATAGACGGAACGGGCATCATCCACGGCATGTATGTCATCGACAAAGTGACGCACACCCACACCGAGTTATTCAGCGACGGTGCGGCCAGAAAAATCGAGTTTAGCCTGTCGCTTAAGCGGGTCGATAAATCGCTGGCGTCCATTTATGGCGATCTGCAGACGCAGGCCGACAATCTGGTCACGTCTGCCGGTGACTGGCTGGGAGGAATGGCGGGATGATTACGGGAATGGATATTCAGGCCGGGGCGAAGGTTGCCCCGGCGTTTATGCTCACGCTTGACGGTGCGGATATTACGCAGAATTTCAGCGATCGGCTTATCAATCTCACCATGACCGACAATCGCGGGTTTGAGGCTGACCAGCTCGATATCGAGCTCGACGACACCGACGGGCTTGTCGAATTGCCCCCGAGAGGCGCAAATCTGACCTTGTGGTTAGGCTGGCAGGGCTCAGCCTTGCTGAATAAGGGGAGTTTCACGGTCGATGAAATCGAGCACCGGGGCGCGCCTGATACGCTGACCATCCGGGGGCGCAGCGCCGATTTTCGCGGGACGCTGAACTCGCGCCGGGAACAGTCATGGCATGACACCACGCTCGGGCAAATTGTGGAGACGATTGCGGCACGCAATAAGCTGACGGCCAGCGTGGCCGACATGCTGAAAGCCGTCGCTGTGCCTCACATTGACCAGTCGCAGGAATCCGACGCGGTGTTTCTGTCCCGTCTGGCAGACCGGAACGGGGCGGCGGTTTCGGTAAAAGCGGGGAAACTGTTATTCCTGAAAGCGGGGAGCTGTAAGACGGCCAGCGGGAAGCCCATTCCGCAAATGACCTTAGAACGCGGGGACGGCGATCGTCATCAGTTTGCCATTGCTGACCGGGAAGCCTATACCGGCGTTACGGCAAAATGGCTGCACACCAAAGACCCGAAGCCGCAAAAGCAAAAGGTGAAGCTCACGCGCAAACCGAAAGAGCAGCACCTCCGCGCGCTGCAGCACCCGAAAGCGACCAAAGCCCCGGCAAAGGCCAAAGCTCAAAAAGAGCAGGAAGCGCGCGAGGGTGAGTATATGGTCGGTGAGGCTGACAACGTGCTGGAGCTGACGACCATCTACGCGACAAAGGCGCAGGCCATGCGCGCCGCTCAGGCGAAGTGGGACAGGCTGCAGCGCGGTGTCGCGGAGTTTTCAATCTCGCTGGCGATCGGTCGGGCAGATTTATTTCCTGAAACGCCAGTCGCGGTGAAAGGCTTTAAGCGCGTTATAGACGAGCAGGCTTGGATAATCAGCCGGGTGGTGCATAACCTCAACGGGAACGGCTACACGACGGGCTTAGAGCTTGAGGTTAAGGTTTCGGATGTGGAGTACGAGCAAGTCAGCGATTAAATAAAGCAAACTTTAACTTGCAAATGCAAGTTTGGGGTTTATCATCCCGACTAGGTCATGAGAGGGGGATAAAATTATGATGCACTGTCCATTATGTCAGGAGGCGTCACACGCCAGATCGAGCCGGTACTTAAGCACTGAAACAAAAGAGCGTTATCATCAGTGCCAAAACATAAACTGTGGCTGTACTTTTGTAACACACGAAACACTTGCAAGGTACATAATGAAGCCAGGTGAAGTAGTGCCAGCCCCGCCCCACCCCTCAAAATATAATCAGGGTAATCTGTGGCTTTGAACCTGCTCCGGCAGGTTTTTTTTATTTCTATCGCCAAAGCGCTAATCTCTGCCGCCAATTTGCCGCCATCGCCAATAAAAAAGGGGCTAGCATTACGCTAACCCCTTGTTTTCTACAAGCTTTCGGATGTTGCGAAAGCGCGTTATTAGTTCAGACGCTCTTTAATACGAGCAGACTTACCAGTACGCTCACGCAGGTAGTACAGTTTAGCTTTACGTACAGCACCACGACGTTTAACAGCAATGCTGTCAACTACCGGAGAGTGAGTCTGGAAGACACGCTCAACGCCTTCGCCGTTGGAAATTTTACGAACAGTGAATGCAGAGTGCAGACCGCGGTTACGAATAGCGATAACCACGCCCTCGAATGCCTGCAGACGTTTTTTGGAACCTTCAACAACCCATACTTTCACTTCCACGGTGTCACCTGGACGGAAGGAAGGTACGTCCTGCTTCATCTGCTCTTGTTCAAGTTGCTTAATAATGTTGCTCATAATTTAATCTCTTATCCTGGGTAAACTGATATTCGGGAGCGTATTACGCATTCCCATCATGTTCATGCTGCTGTTGCGCGTGTTCAGTTTTGAACTCGGCCAGCAACTTTGCTTGCTCTTCAGTCAGAGCCAGGTTTTCCAGAAGTTCAGGTCTTCTAAGCCAGGTTCGGCCCAGCGACTGCTTCAAACGCCAGCGACGTATCTCGGCATGGTTTCCAGACAGTAACACTGCCGGTACTTCCATTCCTTCTAACACTTCAGGACGGGTATAGTGTGGACAGTCCAGCAATCCATCGGCAAAGGAATCTTCCGTTGCCGAAGCTTCATGGCCCAGTACTCCCGGAATGAACCGGGCGACGGAGTCAATCAGCGTCATTGCGGGTAACTCACCACCGCTGAGAACGTAATCGCCGATAGACCATTCTTCGTCAATCTCGGTTTGAATTACGCGCTCATCTATCCCTTCGTAGCGACCACAAACCAGAATCAGTTTTTGATTCGTCGCCAGTTCGCTGACGCCCGCTTGATCAAGCTTGCGTCCCTGAGGTGACAGATAAATCACCTTTGCGCCTTCACCTGCCGCGGCTTTTGCTGTGTGAATGGCGTCCCGTAAGGGTTGCACCATCATTAGCATCCCCGGTCCGCCGCCGTAAGGACGATCGTCCACGGTACGGTGCCGGTCATGAGTAAAGTCACGCGGACTCCAGCTCTGGATGCTCAGCAGGCCATTCTTTACTGCCCGGCCAGTTACCCCGTAATCGGTAATCGCGCGGAACATTTCAGGAAACAGGCTAATTATGCCAATCCACATAGCGCCGTCTTTTACCGTTTATCCGGAGAATTTAAAAACCAGGATCCCAATCTACTTCAATGGTTTGAGTAGTGAGATCGACTTTCTTGATAACCTGTCCATCGAGGAACGGGACCAACCGCTCCTTGATGCCAAATGCATCTTTCAGGTTTGCCTTAATGACGAGAACGTCATTTGACCCGGTTTCCATCATATCGATGACTTTCCCCAGGCTGTAGCCTTCAGTAGTGACTACCTGGCAACCCATAAGGTCTTTCCAGTAGTAGTCGCCCTCTTCCAGCTGTGGCAACTGCGACGAATCCACGACAATTTCACAATTAGTCAGCGCATTCGCGGCATCACGATCGTCAACGCCTTTCAGCTTGATGATGATGTCCTGATTGTGGTGACGCCAGCTTTCCAGCTCGACCTCTTCCCACTTACCGCCTTTCTGGATAAACCAGGGCTGGTAATTAAAAATGCTATCAGCGTCTTCAGTGGAGGAAAACACTCTGAGCCAACCACGGATACCGTAGCAAGAACCCATTTTTCCCAATACGATCGGTTCAACAGGTGCTTTATTGCTCATCATGACCACCGTGACAGATTAAGCTGCTTTGTTTGCTGCTTTGATCAGCGTAGCAACGCGATCGGAAACAGTAGCGCCCTGGCCAACCCAGTGAGCGATACGATCCAGATCCAGACGAGTTTCTTCTTCTGCGCCAGCGGCCAGTGGGTTGAAGAAACCAACGCGCTCGATGAAGCGACCGTTGCGTGCATTACGGCTGTCAGTCACAACAACCTGGTAGAACGGACGCTTTTTAGCGCCGTGACGTGCTAAACGAATAGTTACCATAACATCCTCTTGTGTGAATAAAACAACCGGGCCCCATCGAGGAACGGAGCCCGGGTGTCATATTAAAAGCCCGAAAATTTTACTCATTTTCGGGCAAAAAGCAATCTCAAAAGCGATTAACGCCCTGGAAAACCGGGAGGCATCATCCCTTTCATGCCGCGCATCATCTTCGCCATGCCGCCTTTCTTCATTTTCTTCATCATGCGCTGCATGTCGTCGAACTGTTTCAGAAGGCGGTTAACGTCCTGCACCTGCATGCCGCAACCGGCTGCAATACGGCGTTTACGGGAACCTTTGATGATGTCCGGATTAGCGCGTTCTTTAAGGGTCATCGAGTTGATGATCGCCTCCATACGCACCAGCACCTTGTCATCCATCTGTGCTTTCACGTTGTCAGGGATCTGGCCCATGCCCGGCAGTTTGCCCATCAGGCTGGCCATGCCGCCCATGTTTTTCATCTGACGCAGCTGCTCAAGGAAGTCAGTCAGATCGAAACCGTCACCTTTTTTCAGCTTGCTGGCCAGCTTCTCGGCCTGCGCGCGGTCAACCTTGCTTTCGATATCTTCGATCAGCGACAGCACGTCGCCCATGCCGAGGATACGGGAGGCAATACGATCCGGGTGGAACGGCTCCAGCGCTTCGGTTTTTTCGCCCACGCCGAGGAATTTGATCGGCTTGCCGGTGATGTGGCGAATGGAGAGGGCCGCACCGCCGCGGGCGTCACCGTCCACTTTGGTCAGCACCACGCCGGTTAACGGCAGCGCTTCGTTAAACGCTTTCGCGGTATTCGCCGCATCCTGACCGGTCATAGCGTCGACGACAAACAGGGTCTCTACCGGGTTGATAGAGGCATGCACCTGCTTGATCTCGTCCATCATCGCTTCGTCAACATGCAGACGACCGGCGGTATCCACCAGCAGCACGTCGTAGAATTTCAGCTTCGCCTCTTTCAGCGCGGCGTTAACGATGTCGACAGGCTTCTGCGCCACGTCGGACGGGAAGAAATCCACGCCAACCTGCTCTGCCAGGGTTTCCAGCTGCTTGATCGCCGCCGGGCGATAGACGTCCGCAGAGACCACCAGCACTTTCTTCTTGTGCTTTTCGCGCAGGAATTTACCCAGCTTACCGACGCTGGTGGTTTTACCCGCGCCCTGCAGGCCCGCCATCAGCACCACGGCCGGTGGCTGAGCCGCCAGGTTAAGCACCTGGTTCTCTTCGCCCATCGCCGAAACCAGTTCGTTACGAACGATTTTGACGAACTCCTGACCCGGGGTCAGGCTCTTGTTAACTTCATGACCAACCGCCTTCTCTTTCACGCGGTTGATAAAATCACGAACAACCGGCAACGCCACGTCTGCTTCCAGCAGCGCCATGCGCACTTCGCGCAGCGTTTCCTTGATGTTGTCTTCAGTAAGGCGTCCGCGGCCGCTGATGTTGCGCAGCGTGCGCGACAAACGATCGGTTAAATTATCAAACATTGTCTCTCGCCTGAGTAGAAACGTTGGGCCGCCATGAGCGACACATACACAGAATTTTGCCGGAGTATAACATGAAGGCGCCTTTGTTGTTATGCAACGGTTGGAGCAGGCGTCACGTAACGTTATACTGCTTCTCTTTCTTATTAAGACAACTGTCGATGCCTATATGCCTGTTTTCGCACTGATCGCCCTTGTTGCCTACTCTGTCAGCCTCGCGCTGATTATTCCCGGACTGCTGCAAAAAAACAGCGGCTGGCGGCGCATGGCTATTCTTTCGGCGGTGATCGCACTGATTAGCCACGCCTTTGCGCTGGAATCACGCATTATCCCCGGCGACGGCAGCGTGCAAAACCTGAGCGTGCTGAACGTCGGCTCGCTGGTCAGCCTGATGATCTGTACGGTAATGACCATCGTCGCGTCTAAAAATCGCGGCTGGCTGCTGCTGCCGATTGTCTACACCTTCGCGCTGATCAATCTGGCCCTCGCCACCTTTATGCCTAATGAGTTCATTACGCATCTGGAGGCGACGCCGGGGATGCTGGTGCATATCGGCCTGTCGCTCTTTGCCTACGCGACGCTGATCATCGCCGCGCTTTATGCCATGCAGCTCGCCTGGATTGACTACCAGCTGAAAAACAAAAAACTGGCGTTTAACCATGAAATGCCGCCGCTGATGGTGATTGAGCGTAAGATGTTCCACATCACCCAGGTGGGAGTGGTGCTGCTGACGCTCACGCTCTGCACCGGGCTGTTTTACATGAAGAACCTGTTCAGCGTGGAGAATATCGATAAAGCGGTGCTCTCCATCATCGCGTGGTTTGTCTATATTGTCCTGTTATGGGGCCATTATCATGAAGGCTGGCGCGGTCGTCGCGTGGTCTGGTTCAACGTCGCGGGTGCGGGCATTCTCACCCTTGCCTATTTTGGCAGCCGCTTCATACAGCAATTTGCTGGCTAAGAAACAAAGGAGTTCCCCCTGGAACACATCTCAACCACCACGCTGATCGTTATCCTGATCGTCATGGTGGTCATCTCCGCCTATTTCTCCGGCTCGGAAACCGGCATGATGACCCTGAACCGCTACCGGTTACGTCATCGTGCTAAACAGGGTAACCGCGCCGCCCGTCGCGTTGAAAAACTGCTCCGCAAGCCGGATCGCCTGATTAGCCTGGTGCTCATCGGCAACAACCTCGTCAACATTCTGGCCTCTGCGCTCGGCACCATCGTCGGGATGCGCCTGTACGGCAACGCCGGGGTCGCAATTGCCACCGGCGTGCTGACGTTCGTGGTGCTGGTGTTTGCCGAAGTGCTGCCAAAAACCATCGCCGCGCTTTACCCTGAAAAGGTCGCCTATCCGAGCAGCTTCCTGCTGGCACCACTGCAGATCCTGATGATGCCGCTGGTCTGGCTGCTGAACATGGTGACGCGCGTCCTGATGCGGATGGTGGGAATCAAAGCCGACGTCACCATCAGCAGCGCGCTCAGCAAAGAGGAGCTGCGCACTATCGTGAATGAATCCCGCTCGCAGATCTCCCGGCGCAATCAGGACATGCTCCTGTCGGTGCTGGATCTGGAAAAGGTGAGCGTGAACGACATCATGGTGCCGCGTAACGAAATCGTCGGTATCGACATCAATGACGACTGGAAAGCCATCGTTCGCCAGCTAACGCACTCTCCGCACGGGCGCATTGTGCTGTACCGCGACTCGCTGGATGACGCCATCAGCATGCTGCGCGTGCGCGAAGCCTACCGTCTGATGACCGAGAAAAAAGAGTTCACCAAAGAGGTGATGCTGCGCGCCGCCGACGAAATTTATTACGTGCCGGAAGGAACACCGCTCAGCACGCAGCTGGTGAAATTCCAGCGCAACAAGAAGAAGGTCGGCCTGGTGGTCAATGAGTACGGCGATATCCAGGGGCTGGTGACGGTCGAAGATATTCTGGAAGAGATTGTCGGGGACTTTACCACCTCCATGTCGCCTTCCCTCGCGGAAGAGGTCACCCCGCAAAACGACGGCTCAGTGCTGATTGACGGAAGCGCGAACATTCGTGAACTCAACAAAGCCTTTAACTGGCATTTGCCGGAAGATGAGGCTCGCACCATTAACGGGATGATTCTGGAAGCGCTGGAAGAGATCCCGGCGGCGGGCACGCGGGTGCGCATCGAGCAGTACGATATTGATATCCTGGACGTGCAAGACAATATGATCAAGCAGGTGAAAGTCCTGCCCGTTAAACCCCTGCGCGAAAGTATCGCGGAGTAAGGTTGTAGGCCGGGTAAGGCGAACGCCGCTACCCGGCACTATGGATAGCGAATTACGCTTTCGCTTTCGCCACGGTCACCATCGCAGCGCGGATGGTACGGCCGTTCAGGGTATAGCCTTTCTGCATCACGCCCAGCACTTTACCGGCTTCAATCTCTTCAGATTCAACCATCGCAATGGCCTGGTGAACGTTTGGATCCAGCGGAACGTCGGTATCGGCAATCACTTCCACGCCAAACTTACGCACTACGTCGAGCATGGATTTCAGCGTCAGTTCGATACCTTCGATCATTGCGGCGTTGTCCGGATTCGCTTTGTCAGCCACTTCCAGCGCACGATCGAGGCTATCGATCACCGGCAGCAGTTCGTTGACGAATTTCTCCAGCGCAAATTTATGCGCCTTCTCAACGTCCTGCTCGGTACGACGACGCAGGTTTTCCATTTCCGCCTTGATGCGCAGAACACTGTCGCGTTCGCGATTCTGTGCTTCTACCAGCTGGGCTTCCAGATTCGCAATTTTTTCATCGCGCGGGTCCACCTGCTCAGCAGATGCGTCTGGCTCTACAGCCTCAACTTCATCGTGCTGTTCCGTGATAATTTCTTCAGGGGCTTGCCCCTCAGGCGTTTTCTGTTCTTTACTACTCATGAATTTCTCCGCGTTTTTCTGCATTCATCTCGCTAACTTCGCTTATTATGGGGATCAGTTTCCGGGATTCAAGGGAACAAGACAGATTGTCATCATTCATCAGGCACAAGGACCTCCAGAAAATGAATAATCATTTCAGGTGTATTGGGATCGTCGGGCATCCGCGTCACCCTACCGCACTAACGACACATGAAATGTTGTATCGCTGGTTGTGTAGCAAAGGCTATGAAGTGATGGTCGAGCAGCAGATTGCCCAGGAACTGCAGCTGAAGAGCGTCAAAACCGGCACGCTGGCAGAGATTGGCCAACAGGCCGATCTCGCCGTGGTGGTGGGCGGCGACGGCAACATGCTCGGCGCGGCCCGCACGCTGGCGCGTTATGACATCAAGGTCATCGGTATCAACCGTGGCAATCTCGGTTTTTTAACCGACCTGGACCCGGACAATGCGCAGCAGCAGCTGGCCGACGTGCTGGAAGGCCACTATATCAGTGAAAAACGCTTTTTACTGGAAGCGCAGGTGTGCCAGCAGGACTGCCAGAAACGCATCAGCACCGCCATTAACGAGGTTGTCCTTCACCCTGGCAAAGTGGCGCACATGATTGAGTTCGAAGTTTATATCGACGAGATCTTTGCCTTCTCCCAGCGTTCCGACGGGCTGATTATCTCGACACCGACCGGCTCAACCGCCTACTCGCTTTCTGCCGGCGGCCCGATCCTGACGCCCTCATTGGATGCCATTACCCTGGTACCGATGTTCCCGCACACGCTCTCCGCCCGCCCGCTGGTGATCAACGGCGACAGCACGATCCGTCTGCGCTTCTCGCACCGTCGTAACGACCTGGAGATCAGCTGCGACAGCCAGATTGCGCTGCCGATCCAGGAAGGTGAAGATGTGCTTATTCGCCGGTGTGATTACCACCTGAATTTGATTCACCCGAAAGATTACAGCTATTTCAATACATTAAGTTCGAAGCTTGGCTGGTCAAAAAAATTGTTCTGATTTAGCATCCAGTACTTTACTGTATAAAAAACCAGTTTATACTGTATGAAAACACAGTCATGGTTTTTCATACAGGAAAACAATTATGCTGGCACAACTGACCATCAGCAACTTTGCCATTGTTCGTGAGCTTGAGATCGATTTCCACAGCGGCATGACGGCGATCACCGGGGAAACCGGTGCGGGTAAATCCATTGCCATTGATGCCCTCGGCTTGTGCCTTGGCGGCCGCGCCGAGGGCGACATGGTGCGCATGGGCGCAAACCGTGCCGACCTGTGCGCCCGCTTCTCCCTGAAAGACACCCCTGCTGCTCAGCGCTGGCTGGAGCAGAACCAGCTTGAAGATGGACGTGAGTGTTTACTTCGCCGTGTGATCAGCAGCGACGGTCGCTCACGCGGCTTTATCAACGGTACGGCGGTCCCGCTCTCCCAGCTTCGTGAACTCGGCCAGCTGCTTATCCAGATCCACGGTCAGCACGCGCATCAGCAACTCGTTAAACCCGAACAGCAGAAAGCGCTGCTGGATGGCTATGCGGGTGAGTACGCGCTTACTCAGCTTATGGCGGAGCACTATCGCCAGTGGCATCAGAGCTGCCGCGAGCTCGCTCAGCACCAGCAGCAAAGCCAGGAGCGCGCCGCCCGTGCGGAGCTGCTGGAATACCAGCTCAAAGAGCTGAACGAATTTAACCCGCAGGCGGGTGAGTTTGAGCAAATCGACGAAGAGTACAAGCGCCTGGCGAACAGCGGACATCTGCTCTCAACCAGCCAGAATGCGCTCAACCTGCTCGCGGATGGCGAAGACGTGAACCTGCAGAGCCAGCTTTATAACGTCCGTCAGCTGCTTACCGAACTGGTCGGCATGGACAGCAAACTGTCTGGCGTCCTGGATATGCTGGAAGAGGCGGCCATTCAGATCTCTGAAGCCGGTGACGAACTTCGCCACTACTGTGAGCGTCTGGATCTCGACCCGAACCGTCTTTTTGAGCTGGAGCAGCGTATCTCCCGTCAGATCTCGCTGGCGCGCAAGCACCACGTTACGCCGGAAGAGCTGCCGGGCTACTATCAGTCTCTGCTGGACGAGCAGCAGCAGCTTGACGATCAGGCTGACTCGCAGGAGACCCTCTCTCTGGCGGTGAATCTGCACCATGAACAGGCGCTGGCGACAGCGCAAAAGCTGCATGAAATTCGTCAGCACTATGCTCAGGAGTTAAGCCAGCACATTACCGACAGCATGCACACGCTGGCGATGCCGCATGGCGTCTTCACCATTGACGTTCGCTTTGAAGAGAATCACCTGACGGCGGAAGGTGCGGATCGCATCGAATTCCGCGTCACCACCAACCCGGGGCAGCCGCTGCAGGCGATTTCCAAAGTGGCCTCCGGCGGTGAACTGTCACGTATTGCGCTGGCGATTCAGGTGATCACCGCGCGTAAAATGGACACCCCGGCGCTGATTTTCGATGAAGTGGATGTCGGCATCAGCGGCCCGACGGCGGCGGTGGTGGGTAAACTGCTGCGCCAGCTCGGCGAATCCACGCAGGTGATGTGTGTCACCCACCTGCCGCAGGTCGCGGGCTGCGGTCATCATCACTTTATTGTCAGCAAAGAAACCGACGGCGAAATGACCGAAACGCACATGAAGCCGCTGGATAAACGTGCGCGTCTGCAGGAGCTGGCACGCCTGCTCGGCGGCAGCGAAGTCACGCGTAACACGCTCGCGAACGCGAAAGAACTGCTGGCGGCATAAACTTTTTCGGGATCTCAGGGTCATACAGAACAACAAAAACGCCGCCAGACCGGTTTCAAAGTGGGGCAAGGTCTATTATCATCGGCATATTACATATGAGCCGCGTTCTGCTCGGGCCCGAAAAGGAATCAAATCACTATGCGTTGTAAAATGCTGACCGCTGCCGCAGCGGTTCTTCTGATGTTGACCGCAGGCTGTTCCACTCTGGAGAAAGTGGTTTACCGTCCTGACATCAACCAGGGGAACTACCTTACCCCTAACGATGTGTCCAAAATCCGCGTGGGGATGACACAACAGCAGGTCGCTTATGCACTGGGAACCCCGATGATGTCCGATCCGTTCGGCACTAACACCTGGTTCTATGTATTCCGCCAGAAGCCGGGCCATGAAGATGCGACCCAGCAGACCCTGACGCTGACCTTCAGCAGCGCCGGTGTGTTGACCAACATCGACAACAAGCCTGCCCTGACTAAATAATCCGGTGTCAGAAATGCAAAAAGGTGCTCATTGAGCACCTTTTTTGTATCTGAGTTCTTACGAAGAATCGTAGCCCCGGTAAGCGCAGCGCCACCGGGGAAGAAAGCGCTACTTACTGGCCTTCTCCGCGCGTTGGCGACGCAGCTCTTTCGGGTCGGCAATCAGTGGACGATAAATCTCCACCCGGTCGCCCTCTTTCAGCACATCGCCCAGCTTCACCGGACGGCTGTAAATCCCGACCTTGTTCTTCGCCAGGTCGATATCGCTGCGAAGCTCGAGGATGCCGGAAGCACGGATGGCCGCCTCAACGGTCGCCCCCTCTTCCAGCGTCACGCGCTGCAGATACTGCTTCTCCGGCAGCGCATAAACCACTTCTACAGCAATCTTATGCGACACTGTAAACCTCTTTGGCGCGGGTGGTGAACGCCTGAACCATATTCGATGCCAGCTCTTTAAAGATGCGGCCAAACGCCAGCTCAATCAGCTTATTGGTGAACTCGAAGTCCAGATGGAACTCAATGCGGCAGGCGTCAGCGCTCAGCGGCGTAAACTTCCAGCCTCCCATCAGGGTTTTGAACGGACCATCCACCAGATGCATCAAAATACTCTGATTGTTTGTCAGCGTATTACGGGTGGTGAACGTCTTGCTGATCCCCGCTTTGGAGACATCCACCGCCGCGGTCATCTGCGTCGGGCCAGACTCCAGAACGCGGCTCCCGGTGCATCCCGGAATAAATTCTGGATAAGACTGAACATCGTTCACTAACTGATACATTTGTTCCGCGCTGTAAGGCACAAGCGCAGTACGGCTAATCTGAGGCATAGCATTTCCCATGGTCACACAACGGACAAATAATAACATTTATCACCTGTTAAAAAAACGCTAAGCCTCATCTCGTGCTAAGATAGCGCGTTAGACCTCACAGGACGCAATGAGGTGACTTTTTGAAATCAGATTACCGACGGCTTTACGACACTTATGACGAAGA
Organism: Enterobacter sp. SST3; assembly: GCF_000286655.1. Classification (NCBI taxonomy): domain Bacteria; kingdom Pseudomonadati; phylum Pseudomonadota; class Gammaproteobacteria; order Enterobacterales; family Enterobacteriaceae; genus Enterobacter; species Enterobacter sp. SST3. Next base: position 36,943 of record NZ_ALNS01000027.1, read on the forward strand.
AAAAAGCACATAAACCAGGCTCGGCGACCATTGCGCTCAACAAGCGTGCTCGCCACGAGTATTTCATTGAAGAAGAATTCGAAGCTGGCCTTGCGTTGCAGGGCTGGGAAGTAAAATCGCTGCGCGCCGGGAAAGCCAACATCGGCGATAGCTACGTCATCCTGAAAGATGGCGAAGCCTTCCTGTTCGGCGCGAACTTTACGCCGCTGACCGTCGCCTCTTCACACTACGTGTGTGACCCTACGCGCACGCGCAAATTGCTGCTGAACAAGCGTGAGCTGGAATCCCTCTACGGACGCATCAACCGCGAAGGTTTCACCGTGGTCGCCCTGTCGCTGTACTGGAAAAACGCCTGGTGCAAAGTGAAAGTTGGCGTCGCGAAGGGTAAAAAACAGCACGACAAACGTACTGACCTGAAAGAGCGCGAGTGGCAGCTGGACAAAGCGCGCATTATGAAAAACGCAGGACGTTGATTCTGCACACTTATTGTACTATTCAATAAGTTAGCGTTCCGGGCTGGTATCCAGGAAGTGAAATCTGGTATACTCAGTCCAACACTATTGGGGCTGATTCTGGATTCGACGGGATTTGCGAAACCCAAGGTGCATGCCGAGGGGCGGTTTGCCTCGTTAAAAGCCGCAAAAAAATAGTCGCAAACGACGAAAACTACGCTTTAGCAGCTTAATAACCTGCTCTGAGCCCTCTCTCCCTAGCTTCCGCTCTTAAGACGGGGATCAAAGAGAGGTCAAACCCAAAAGAGATCGCGTGGAAGCCCTGCCTGGGGTTGAAGCGTTAAAACTAATCAGGCTAGTTCGTTAGTGGCGTGTCTGTCCGCAGCTGGCGTGCGAATGTAAAGACAAACTAAGCATGTAGTACCGAGGATGTAGAAATTTCGGACGCGGGTTCAACTCCCGCCAGCTCCACCAATTTTTGATATATTGAAGTTCAGTGAAGTCTATCAAGCCCGCATGGAACCAGCCTTGTGGGCTTTTTTACGTCTATAGTAGTCTACCGAGAATTGCTAGAATCTACTCGTTATGGCACCCTTTTTGGGACCCAACACAAAGGGTCCAAAACATGAGGGTCCCAAACATGGCAAAAATCGCTAAGAAGCTCACTGACACTGAAATCAAAAGCACCAAACCTGCCGAGAAAGAGGTTAACCTTTTTGACGGCGATGGTTTGCTCCTGCGAATCGCCCCCTTAGCGAAGGGAGGAAAGAAAAATTGGTATTTCAGATATGCAGTGCCTGTGACCAAAAAGCGAACTAAGGTGAGCTTAGGAACCTATCCTCACCTTACACTTGCGAAGGCACGAGCTTTACGTGATGAGTACTTGTCGTTGCTTTCAAATGGTATAGACCCACAAGTTCATAACACCCACAAAGCCAATGCCCTTAAGGATGCAACGGAACATACATTTCAAGCAGTAGCCAAGAAGTGGCTTGATGAGAAAGTCAAAACGTCAGGCATCTCCCAGGATCATGCTAACGACATCTGGCGAAGCCTAGAGAGAAATATCTTTCCAACGTTGGGTGATACCCCCATTAAGGAGATTCGCCCTAAAATGCTTAAACAGCATTTAGACCCCATAGAAAAACGAGGTGTCCTTGAAACACTTCGCCGCATCATATCCCGCCTGAATGAAATTTTCCGCTATGCAGCAACAGAAGAACTCATAGAATTCAATCCGGCTGACAACCTGGGGCAACGGTTCAGCAAGCCAAAAAAACAGAATATGCCAGCATTACCCCCTTCCGAACTCCCCCGCTTCCTGGTTGCTCTAAACAATGCTTCTATCCGTTTAGAAACAAGGCTACTGATTGAGTGGCAACTTCTCACATGGGTTCGCCCTGGTGAAGCTGTTCGCACAAGATGGTCAGATATTGATATAGAAACCGGCATGTGGAACATCCCGGCGGAGTTTATGAAAATGAAGAAGCCTCACAAAGTCCCACTGAGCAAAGAAGCTTTGCGAGTCTTGGATTCAATGAAAGCCATCAGCGGGCATAGAGAGTGGGTTTTTCCCAGTATCAAAGCTCCACTCAATCACATGCATGAACAAACAGCTAATGCGGCTATAATCCGTATGGGCTTCGGAGGTGAGCTTGTAGCTCATGGTATGCGATCAATCGCTAGAACGGCTGCTGAGGAGTGTGGCAAGTTTAGAACTGATGTCTTAGAAGCCGCCCTTGCCCATTCGAAAAAAGATGAAATAATTGCAGCCTACAATCGTGCAGAGTATCTCACAGAACGTGTGGTTCTCATGCAATGGTGGAGTGACTATGTTTCGTCTCAAAAATACAAAGTTATTGCCGCATAACTCTTCCATGATGGGTTAACTATCTTGATTTATTTGAAGAATTAAGGATCACACCATTAACCTATGTGGACTAAGCATAGCCTTTACAAATGGGTACCTTGAGGCCACATAACGAAAGCTGTCGGTCATATCAGCTAAATAATTCACATCTCTTCTCGATTATCATACACCTCGAAGATCTACCAAATTCGCTCTAATCAATGATAAAACAGTTGAATTCGGTTAAAATTTGATCAATTTTATCCTCTACATTGTATTGAATCATCCATGAGGTTTTGTGCATGGCTAGCGGAAATGAAAAAAATCATAGAGTTAGGGTCGCACAGTACTTGAGAATGTCTACCGACCATCAGCAATATTCTTTACATAATCAGTCCGAATATATAAAAGATTATGCTGAAAAGAACAATATGGAAATCGCTTATACCTACGATGATGCAGGTAAGAGCGGAGTCAGTATCGTAGGCAGGCATTCATTGCAGCAGTTACTTAGCGATGTAGAACAAAAGAAAATAGATATACAGGCTGTATTATTTTATGATGTGAGCCGTTTTGGTCGTTTTCAAAATAGTGATGAAGCTGCATATTATTCCTTTCTATTTGAAAGAAATGGTGTAAATCTTATATATTGTTCCGAACCTATACCCACTAAAGATTTCCCTTTAGAGTCCTCTGTTATACTGAATATAAAAAGATCAAGTGCTGCATATCACAGCAGGAATTTATCTGAAAAGGTATTTATAGGGCAAGTAAATTTAATAAAGCTTGGTTATCATCAAGGCGGTATGGCTGGTTATGGGCTGAGACGTCTTTTAGTAGACGAAAATGGCATAGCTAAAGAAATATTGAATTTCCGCAAAAGAAAGAGTATTCAAACAGATAGGGTAATATTAATTCCGGGACCAAAAAATGAAATAAAAATTGTAAATAGAATCTATGATCTCTTTATAGATAGTAACGTCCCAGAATTCATTATTGCTGAGAGATTAAATGAACAAAGCATACCTGCAGAAAATGGAACATCATGGACTCGTGCAAAAATACATCAAATTTTGACAAATGAAAAATATATTGGAAACAACATATATAACAAAACCTCATCTAAACTAAAAAGTAGGCTTGTAAAAAACCCCAAACATGAATGGATTAGATGTGACAAGGCATATAAACCTATTATTTCAAAGAAAAAATATAATAAAGCTCAAGAAATAATTCAGCTCCGATCCATTCATTTGACTAATGAAGATCTATTAGAAAAGCTAAAAGAAAAATTAGAATCTAATGGAAAACTATCAGGCTTTATCATTGATGAAGATGATACAGGCCCTTCATCTTCTGTTTACAGAACCCGATTTGGTGGTCTTTTAAGAGCATATACTTTGATTGGTTATAAGCCAGAACATGATTACAGCTATCTCCAAATAAATGAAGCACTAAGATCATTTTACTCAGAAATAATTGAGGATTTTAAGGGCGAAATATTAAAAAGTAACTGTCATATAGACGAGTATAAATATTCCCCAATGCTTTACATCAATGATGAGTTTTTAATTTCCGTCCTTGTTACTAAATGCATACATATGAAATCAGGTAAACTTAGATGGAAAGTCCGGTTTGATAACTCACAGAAAGCAGACATAACAATTGTTATACGAATGAATTCACAAAATATTTCACCTCTTGATTTTTATATCATACCAAAGTTTGAAAACGAATATAGTAAAATGTGTATGATGGAAACAAACAACATTCGGTTAGATCTCTATAGATTTGATAATCTTGATAAATTTCTACAAATTATTACTCGCATGAAAGTGAGGGAACTATATGCTGCCTGAAAAAAATGAATTCCCAATAATTCAAATTGAGATTGCAAAAATAAAATTTCTTAACCCACGAACAAGAAATAAGGTAGTGCATGAAGAAATAAAGGAAAGCATAAAAAAAAGAGGATTAAGCAAGCCTATAAGCGTAAGAGCTATTGATGAAGACGATTTCAAATATGCTTTAATTTGTGGTCAAGGGAGAATAGAGGCTCTTGTTGCATTAGGTGAAACTATTATTCCAGCAATTATAAGAGATGTATCAGAAGAAGATGCTTACGTTATGAGTTTAGTTGAAAACATTGCAAGGAGAAGACCACGTTCTAATGAGTTATTACAGGTGATTAAAGACATGAAAATCAGAGGACTTTCAGACTCCGAAATAAGTGAGATTACTGGATATTCATCGAACTGGGTGAGCAGTATTAATATGCTTCTTGATAAGGGAGAGCATAAACTTCTCTCAGCAGTCGAACGGGGTAATTTGCCTCTGTATCTCGCAGTGCAATTTGCAAGATGTGAAACTGAGGAAGCACAAGATATTCTTACCGAAGCATATGATAAAAAATTAATAAAAAGTCGGGACATTATAAAGATAAAATACATTCTAAATCAAAGAACAGTTGGGAATAAAGGTGCAAAAGCAGCCGGATTTTATTATCACAAACCATCAAAAAGGATGACTGCAGAGGAGTTGATTGAGCTTTATGAAAATAGTATCGCTGAACATAAATCTGTTTATAACAACTCGAAATTTATAAAAACCAATCTACTAATAGTAAATGAGATTTTTAACATCATAATGATGAATAAAAGCTTTCAAAATATACTTGAACAAGAGAATCTTTCAGAACTACCATCTCAGATATTAAACCCAGTAAACAAAGAGGTATCAAAATGATTCAGATACGTTTTGGCGAAAATTTTATTTACCTGGAAACTAATAAGTTAATTCCATCTAAGGAATTATTAGAAAACGTAAAGCGAAGCCATAAATATCATCAAATAGTTACCTCTATCGAAAGCTTGGGTATTATTGAACCAATAATAGTATTCTATGACAAAGATAAAGATGTCACTAAGATACTTGATGGCCATTTAAGGGTTGAGGCTTTAAAAGACTTAGGTATAGAAAAAGCTCCATGTATACTTTCGAGCATAGATGATGCTTTCACTCCTAACAAACAAGTGAATCATATAAATGTAGTTGAAGAACATAGAATGATAATTAAGTCTCTGGCAAAAGTATCAATTGAAAAACTTAGTGCTGCTTTGGGCATATCTGTTGATGCCATAAAAGATAAAGCTAATGTGATGAACGGCATAGATCCAAGTGTAATTGCGAAACTTTCTGATAAACCTATACCTAAGGCTACATTTGACGTTTTGAGGAAAATGAAGCCAATTCGTCAAATTGAAGCAGTCGGTACAATGATTAATTTTGATAATTATAGTAAAAAATTTGCAATGAGCATCTTGGATGCAACACCGTCATCGATGATAGTAAATAAAGGGAAAAACACTCCCTATAAAAAGGACATAAAAAAAACCATACTTCGTCTGGAACAAGAAATGGCAACAACTTCGGAAGAAACAAAAAAACTTCAAACCGAGTATGGTTCAGATATGTTGAAATTCGTTATAATCCAGTCATATATTAATAAATTACTTGGCAACTCTAAAGTTCTTCATTGGTTCTTAGAAAACGAGGTTGATTATCTTAATGAGTTAAAAAGAATTTCTAGAATAAATTCTTTGGATGATAAGACTCTTACTGAAAACAGCCAGTCATAGTCATGGTTTTATATAGCCTAAATAAACCAAGAAGTATACTTACACAACGACCTTCACGCCGAAGAAGCTGTCAGATACGCCAGCAACCAAAGCATTACGTTTAAGAGTCAGTCATTGATGCGAAGGGATAATTGCGTATCAGCAGCCGGATATTGAGTCGAATAAAGGCTGGTAGAGAGGGACAGTTCTGTGTCACCGGGAGATTAGTCAGAAACATCAGCGGCAGAACAGATGAACCAGCAATTAGTAGTGTACAGAAAACTCTCCAGTATTTAATTATTCAACTTAACACTAAAAAAAATCACATAGTTAATATCATAATTTTTCTTTGGTCTACTTATGCGAGAGATATTGTGGCTTTAACCTGGTATTAGGAGTCGTTTCAGATAAAAGATGTTCTTCGATTCGACTGGACTTGGTAATAGCAATAAGTAATCGTGAATATTGAAGGACGAAAGGCTACTTCAAAACAAAGTAACCTTTCCAATATTCCCATATATGGGACAAGTGGCACATTAACTGCACATAGTGCAGGATACCTATGACATAAAACTTTTTATTTATGGCATACATTAAAAATAACTTTTATTTTACGAATGTCAATAGGTTCTTGCTTAATACTTTTAAAATAATTAATTGATTTTTTATTATAGCTTCGCTTGTACAAGCGAAGATCCTATTGTTCTTGAATGAATAATGCCAATTATAAAAGAAGCAAGGGCTAACCCTGCGAAGCCGCTGCGCTTGCTTCTCCGGATTGCCCTTGCTTTTCTTCCCTTCGGTCAGAAAAGAAAAGCAGGCCCCGGTGCCTCATGCCTGTAATGCTGTTCATTCTGCTGATACGTTAATACTGTGCACGTTCCTCTGCAGACTATATGGGATCAGCATCTAAGCTGATCCCACATTATTACATATTTCAAACCACCGTCTGAGACGCATGCCAAATCATAATCGATTCGAATACCAAACAGCTATCGATTCAGACGTTATTTTTCAATTATCACTCTCTTATCTTTATGTCAGAAAGTTATCTCTCATATTAATATGCAATAGAATTTCATCATTCGCATTTAAAATAATTAAAAATAAATTTGAAAAACAAAAATTCATTGATTATTGTTATTTGACATTATAACAAAGGAGATAAAAACATGAACCATAAATCACAAAATAAAAACACGCTGAACCTCTTCAAAATAAAATCGCCCGCAGAACTCAAAAAACTATTAAAGGTAGGGGTGGATATAAATATGCTCAGTTCATCGAACCAGAATGCATTGTTTCATTGCAAATACCCTGAGCTTATGAAAGCAATGATTAGTGCCGGAATAAACATTAACCATACTGACACGTTCAACAGGAATGCACTTTTTTATGCACCCTGCCCAGAAACTATGAAGGTACTGACTGAGAACGGGATTGATATCAGCCATACAGACACGCTGGGCAGAAATGCGCTCTTTTACACCAATGACGCTGAATCTGCCCGGTTACTGGTAAAACATGGAATCAACATAAACCATACTGAACTTGAAGATAAAAATGCGCTTTTCTTTGCAACCAACGAAAGCTCAGCCAGAGAACTCATCGACAGTGGTATTGATATTAACCACACTGACAGCTATGGAAGAAATGCCCTTTTCTACGTCTGTGAGGCTGACGTTAAGCGTCTGCTGATTAAGAAAGGTATCAATGTTAACCAAAGGGATATATATGGTCATAATTCCATTAACATTATCGGCATAGATGCTGACTTACTGGATGTTTATTTCGCTGCGGGCCTTGATCCTGACATACAGGATCGAAATGGGAACAGCTTAATTTTTCACCCTTATAAAAAACCAATTACAGACATTTTAATCAAAAATGGCTGTGATATAAATCAAGTTAATAACAATGGGGAAACCGTCTTTGAATACATACAGACCATGATATTCAGCAACTCTCAACTTGATCAGTGTCTCAGCGTGCTTACGCCTTTCATTAACCTTATTAAATCCAGACCATTAACTTTTAATCGCCTTACTTTTGGCTGCCTTGAGCTTATTAAAATATTGCAAAGTCAGAATATTGATTACAAAATTAATGAGCGGTGCGTAGTAAAATACCCCAACAAAGACATTAAAAAATTCATTACTGAAGCACAAAAAGTCATTGATTTCCGCCATGTCAATCTATGTTCATGGTATGACACCCCGCTTGTCAGTTTAAAAAACAAGGAAATTATTAAATGGTTTATAAGAAACAATGTTAAGGTGAACATTAATGATATTGAAGAACAGGACATACGTACTGAAATCCTTGCCTACCTTGCACAGAGGGAAAATAAAGAACTCAAAACCGTTATTAATCCGAATATAAAACATGCTGCCAGTAAAAAAAGACTGTGATAATTACTTTCTCATAAACAGGTTTGATCCACTCGCGCTACTTACACAACGATATTACCTGTCCGGCAATCAATAGGAGCGCTGTACAGCGTGATAAAGTTGTCAGCGTCCCACTACACGACTACCTCATAATAAAGGTTGTGTGAATGACAAGCCTTGAGCGCTGACAGAAATAAGCAATACTGTAGTTGATTGGGTTAAAGACAAACGTCCGCTCGGACTAAATGAACTTTAGTTATGATTTAACAAGCCACTTGAGTCATGAGGAGCATGTCACTGCTCGCCAAGTGCTTCAACTGAAGCACGAGGATGAACATCTAATGAGGTGGAAGGCCCAATTTCTCTGTTGAAATAGAAAACTGGTTGAACTCATCTTCCTGGTCATCTTTGGTTATCGGGTAACCAGGCAAGCCCGCCTGGCGTACATACACCATGCGGGATTTATATATATTACCTCAGGTTAACGTGTGCCAATGAAGTTGCAGATATTCAGCATCGTACTAAGCAAGATAGTTCGTTTTTTGTAATAGAATAGGAAGCAGTAAATGCCGGTATAAATACCGACTGACCTGCGAACAACGTCATTTCATCACCGCTCGTATCACGTAACGTTGTGATGCCGCTGAGTACAAGCAGAATTTGTGCGCTGTCGACTTCAACATGTTTTTGCTGGCAATTTCCAATAACTGAAAAACAAAAATCATCTACCGGTACAGAATAATGCTGTTCAATTCCGGTATCATTTGACGACAGTCTCAGTTCCTGTTCCTGTGTTTCCCTAAAGACTGTACATTTCACCAGTTCAGGAAGATTAATTTTCTTAGGTGTTAACCCCGCACGTAGTACATTATCGGAGCAGGCCATCACTTCGACAGCAGTTCCATGCACGTATGCATGTAACGTTCCGGCACGTAAAAACATGGCTTCGCCTGGCTCAAGCGTAATGCAGTGTAGGAACAGGGGAGCGAGAATGCCGATATCACCAGGGTAGTCACGCATCAGACGAGTGATAAAACTCTGCAAATGCGTAAAACCGCCGCTGTCGAGGCTCACCTGTAACTGTTTCAGGACGCTATCTTTTTCAAGCTGAGCAAGCTGCATCAGGCTTACAAAGAAGTGTTTAAATCCTTCGCCTGTCAGGTTTCCACGGAATTCAGCCAGTGCAGGCATCAGTTCAGGCGCATTAAGACGAAGAAAATGATTCACGGTTTCCTGAAAAGGGCGAAAACCATTCATTGCCATAAAAGGCGTGATGGCATAAACCAGCTCAGGTTTGTGATTCGCATCGTTATAATCTTCTCCGGTCCGATTCCCTTGCTGTGCATATCCTTCTTCCGCCAGACGTTTATCAGGATGAACCTGAATGGAAAGCGCTGTTTCTGCTGAAAGTATTTTCAGTAAAAACGGTAGCTGGCCAAATTTCTCTACCGTTCGGGCACCCAAAACAGTCCCAGGAGATTGTGCAATCGCTTCAAGCAGCGAAACAGAATCTGACCCGGTTTCTATTTCTGAACACCCTGCCGGATGCGCGCCCATCCACATCTCAGCCTGCGGTTGTTCATCAGGATTAGGTACCCCAAACAACGTGTTTAGAGCCGTCCGACTACCCCAGGCATAATTTTTAATGCCGTTTCTCAGACGATAAAAAGAAGGTTTCATTTAACGCCCCTTCCAAATGTACCGGGGGTAAATCCGTTGCTTGCAGCCAGTTCAGCAAACCAGATGGCATTGCGTTTTATTTTCCGTTCTCCGGTTTCCAAATCCAGGCGCCAGAACCCGTATCGACGTTTAAAGCTATTTATCCATGACCAGTTATCGATAAACGTCCACTGATGTACACCAAAACAATTTGCACCGTCGCTAATGGCGTGATGGAGTTGTTCAAGGTGTTCTTCCATCAACTCGATGCGGAACATATCATCAATAACGCCATCGGCCTGAACCGGGCCTTCCGACTGCACATCCATGGCGATGCCTATTTCAGCCAGATACCACTTAATATTGCCGTAATTATCGCGAATGTTGCTGGCAATATCATAAATCGCCTGTGGATAGATTTCGTTATTATCGCGATAAGGATTGAAGCGACCCTCAGGGTCAATATAGTTCTCGAAATAATATTCTGGCGTAAAGTAATCGAGCTCATACGGACATTCCCGTGCTTTAACCCGTCGCGGAACGTAATAATTAACGCCGAGGAAATCAACCTGCGAATCGGTAATCAAGTCTACATCTGCTTTTTTTATTTCAGGCAGACAATCGTGCATAGCCAGAATTTCACACAACTCCTTTGGGAACTCATGCTTAACCAGCGGATCAAGGAAACTGCGATTAAAAAGCAGATCAGCGTACCACGCAGCTTTTTTATCCTCCTCGCTGTCATTTCGGGTATACGAGGGTGTCAGGTTCAGGACGACGCCAATTTCCCCCGGCAGTTCCAGTTCACGATACACCTGCACCGCTTTCGCGTGGGCCAGCATAATATTGAACGCAACCTGTGCCGCAAGCTTACCGTCTTTTTTGCACGGGTAATGGAAGTCATAGAGATAACCGCCTTCAACCGGCACAATCGGCTCATTAAAGGTTATCCAGTATTTCACTTTATGGCCAAACAGTTCAAACGCTGTTCGAGCAAAGCGGGAGAAGAGTTCTGTTACGTATGACGACTCAAAACCCCCGTACTGTTTTTGTAACGCCTCCGGCATATCGAAATGATAAAGATTAATCATCGGCTCGATACCGTTGGCGATCATCTCATCGAAGTAGCTATGATAAAACTGGACTGCCTCTGCGTTCGGTGCACCCGTTTCAAAATCATCAATCAACCGCGACCACTGAATGGAGGTACGAAACGAGTTGAACCCTGTTTGCTTCATCCGTTTCACGTCATCTTTGAATTTACTGTAGGTCTCGCAAACGCTCTGCGGACCAATTTGCTGATAGAACCGCTCCGGCTGCTCAGCAAACCAGCTGTCCCAGATGGAACGGTGTGCCTTACATGCTGCTCCTTCCGTTTGCGGTCCAGATGCCGCAGCCCCCCAGAAAAACCCTTCGGGAAATTGATACCGGGTCATAACGCCTCCTTTGAGAAAAAAAGGGCTGCACCCAAAGGGCGCAGCCAAAACAACTACTCTGCAGTCACTTCAATGGATTTAATAAACATATAGCCCCAGTCACCGGACAACTTCCCGAACGTGATGGTGTTCTCCCCAGCGTTGAGAACGACCGGCACAATCATGTCTTGTCCTTTCTCATCGGTTTGCGGGAATTCAATGCCAATCGGCGTGCCTTTGTTCACCATGAATGAGTTTTTCTTACCGCCCCATTTGGCGTTGAACTTCACATGCAGGGCAAATTTCCCGGCCCACGGTGCATTCACTTGCCAGCTCACACTGTCGCCTTCATTCGCGAATGGGCCAAGGAAACCGTCATCACCGATAGCAAGCTGATTTTCATTGCTTTTCACGATGTTCAGTTTTCCCTGTTTTACATCCATCGCCCCGCCGCCAAAGTTGCAGTAATCCGCAGGGATTTTGCCCGCCGCTTCTTTAACAGAAACGTTCAGCTTTTTACTGCTTTCCAGCAATCCATCATCGGCGGTAAAGGTCAGTACATAATCTCCAGGTGCCGAGAACCAGGCACGAGTATCGTCTTTGCCCGCGTCGCAGAAATGAACGTTCTTGTTTCCCCCGTTACTCCAGCCAGTTTTCACCTGCCGGTCCGGCAGATTGTCATCCGTCCAGGCTCCGTGAAGCTGTACACCTTTATCCACTGTGGTGGTCAGCGCCTCACTCAGTGTGATTTGCGGTGCGAGATTTTTCTGCGAATGCTTAATGCTAATGACGTTTGACGGAGAAGAGTCTCCACTTTCGTTCTTCGCGATCACGCGGTAGTAATAGGTTTTGCCGAGTTGCAGACTGCGGTAGTCGTCGCGGAAGAGATCCATTTTGGCCGGATCCCATTCATTCACCCCGTCAGAAATGTCGTGGCCGACAACGGCCCACGGTCCTTTCGCACTGGATGCCCGCTCAATATCGTAAGTACGGCCTACCGGCGCCCCCATCCAGTTGATGGCAAACGGAGAATCAGATGCCCGCAGCTTCGGGGCTTCCGGCACAGGCAGTGCAGGCGCTTTTTCAAGGCCCGCCATTTGCGCAGACGCATTACGTACCAGACCCACAACTTCCATTTCCTGATTTGCTTTCCCTTCGACAGGGAAGCCCGGCAGGTGATAGCTGTAATGACCGGTATACTCTTTGTGCCAGTAGAATCCGCCGTCATGACGATGGCCGCGGAAGCCCCAGATAAAACCGCCTGCCGCCTTCGCACCGTTCACCTCGGTATGCACGATGGACTGCATAATGCTGTTAAGATCTTTATGGTCCAGCAGGCCAAACTCACCGACCAGATACACTTTTTTACCGCCAATCGCTTCCAGATCTTTACGCACCTGTTCGGGATGGTTGTTGTCAGCATTGGTGTAATAGTGGTTGCTGATGATATCGACGTTCGGATCGCTCAACGAGAAGTCGTTAATCTTCTTGTACGTCCCGTCAACAATAAGCTGATGCGGTGCCCATTTGCGGATCCATGCCGCCGTTTCTGTCAGAAATGCCGCGTTGGTATCTTCCAGTTCGTTACCGGTTTCCCAAGCCATAATGGCTTTTTCATCATAGTAATGACGCCCGGTTACGGAGTTGGTGCGTGTAATAACCTGACGAATCACATCCTGGTAAGCTTTGTAGGTTTTACTGTCGGTACGATAAAAATCTTCCGGCTTTTCACCATAAAATGCGGCGAGCTGTTCACGGCCCCCCCACCACCACCAGTGGTCAATAAATGGCAGGATCAAGCGCAGTCCCTGCTTGTCTGCTTCGGCAATCATGTTGTCGTAGACTTTCATCGCCGTTTCATTCAGCCGTGGCATACCGTCTGGCGTGGCGGGTGCAAGAATATGCGTTTCACGGGCGCAGTCAGCATCATTCTCCTGCTGAACGGAAAGTACATATACGCGCTGGGCTTTCGCACCAGTTTTCACCATCGCCTTGATCCAGTTCTCCTGCTCTTCAGCGGTTGGCCATTTAAAATATTGCCCCCAACCGCGAGGATCGGCTTTACAGGTTCCGCGCGCGTCATCTTCAATTCGGTGCAATTCTGGCGCGTGGATCCCGGCAAAGCGGAAAACCTGATCGCCATCTTTTAGTTGAGCGCCGTCGCGGGTAATAAAATGTTCAAAATGGGATTGCTCCGCCGCCATTGCTCCAGCGCTGCCCAGCGCCGACAGCAGAGAAATCAGAAGCATTTTTTTCATCGGGATATGCATTGTTCTTCTCCTTAGAACCAGACTTCAGCCTGTACACCAAAATTGAGAGTGTCGGTTTCACCACTACGGGAATAGCCACCCGCACTGATTGTGCCGGTGCCCCAGTCGTAGCTACCATCGAGTGCATCAGAAACGCCTTTATCCCATTTCGCATAGGTCGCGAAGAAACGCAGTTGAGGGCGGCTCCAGAAACCCGAATCAAACGTCAGCGTTGGCGCTACGGTAATTTTCGTCAAACCGCCTTTTCCTTTACCGTTCGCTCCCATGTAGTTTTTATCATCGAGATATTCGTAACCCAGCTCATACTGCATGGCGAAGTTTTTGGTGATCTGATGGTAAGGGCGGATCCCGGCAACCCACATTGAGCGTCCCCAGCCGTCGTCATCGCTGGTCCACCAGCGGTAGTTTTTGTCTTTCTGGTAGAACGCGAAAGTCGACACTTCCAGATCGCCCATGCTGGCTAAGTTGTCCAGCACGATACGCCAGGACTGCGTATTCTCCAGATTCGCCCATCCCCAGCCGTTTTTACCCAGTGAATCAGCGGCTGCCAGCCCTTTGCCATATTGCAGGGCAATACGCGAATAACCGCCGGTCAGGCCGTAAAAACCGTCGAAGTTATAAACCGCCGTGGCGCCGTAACCTTTCTGCGCCGCCGTAGGATGGTTTTCATTGCGGTTCATGCGATGGCCAATCAACTCCAGATCCAGCCCGGTTCCACCGATTTTCTTGAACCACAGGTTAAGAGAATAGTCATCTGGATAACCCTGATCGCCTCGATCAACCGGATAGGCTTTGGTTTCATCAGTTGGAGAGAAGGCATAAATCCCGGCATCGAATTGTGCAAAGCCAAGATCCATCTTGTCGAAACCACCGCCAGTCCCGTTGTACTGAATGTACTCCCAGTCAAACTGGTGGCTTGAGGTGTTAGAACTGCTGTAGCGTTTGCCAGCCCAGAAAGTCATGCCAGGGGCAAAATCAAGGTTGCTTAGTTCGGCGAAACCCTCGCGGAACTGCGTTTCTTTACCGTCATCGTCAGTACAGTTCCAGTCGGCCGTACACTTAGTTTGATGCGTCAGGTTGGCCTGAATCCGCGCCACAGCACCCGAATCCGACTTCAGCGTTACCGTCGGGATCAGTTCAATTTTCGTATCTTCCTCGTTACCCAGTCGCCATTTGCCATCTGGCATCAGGCCTACGGAGTTCACGCGGTTGCCATCACTGTTCGCAAGGATCCCGGAACGCATATAACCGTGCAGGGCAAAGTCATATTTCTCGTCTGCGCTGGCATAGTCACTGAGTACCGCAAGGGCGATTAAGGACAGAGGTATTGATTTAATTAACTTTCTCATAGGTTCCCTTAGATTTTTTATTTTCACTGCTTTACGTCGCAGAGGAAATGTAAGGATCCCTGACGGAAAAGTACATCCACAAACGGAAAGCGCTTTCCGCTTTTGCCGGATCAAATCACACTTCTGAGTTCAGATGGAATAAATTTGTGAAATGAATCACAAAAAAACGGCTTATCCATATTTCAAAGATAAGCCGCTCGAAGGAGGGTTATTTTTCCAGGGTCATAAGCTGGCGTTCGTGAACTTTAAAGAAGGGGCGGTAGAGCATCCAGGCGTTGAAAATGGCAAACAGACACATGCACATATTTTTCCAGCTACCGTTTGCCGACCACGCGGCCCCCAGTGGAGAAGGCATTGACCACGGGAGCATAGCCACCGCTCGATCAAGTACACCAAGTTGCGTGAGATACCAGGCAATACAGGCATTTATCAAGGGAACAAAAATAAATGGCAGCAAAAATACTGGGTTCATAATGATGGGAAAGCCGAACAATATCGGCTCGTTGATATTAAAAAGCGACGGCAACAGCCCTATTTTCCCGACACTTTTAAGCTGCCGCGACCGGCTGCGCATCGCCATAAATACCAGAGGCAGCGTGGAACCAATTCCGCCAATCAGGAGATAAAAATCCCAGAAGCCTTGCAGATAAATATGTGGCAGTACAGCTTCGCCCATGGCAAGTGCCCGCTGGTTTTCAAACAGATAGGTTAACCAGAACGGGTTCATAATACCGGTGACAATCAATGCACCGTGGATGCCAACGAACCACAAAAGGTTACAGATAAACAATGAGATAAGTACCGCGGTCAGAGTATCCGAGGCAACAATCAGTGGCTGGAGGGCTTCGCTTATCAGCTGTGGGAGGATCCGCCCTGTAGCCTGTAGCATTAGCGCGTTCATCACGCTGATGGATAACATGATCACCAGTAGCGGAATTAATATCTGGAAGCCGTTTCGCGTCATCACAGGCACTTCTTCCGGCAGGCGGATACACCAGCCTCTATTATAGAAAAAACGAATAATTTCAATGGAATAAACACTTGATATCAGTGCGGTAAACAGCCCCATTCCTCCCAGAAAAATGTTGGTAGCCCCATTATCGCGAAAACCAATAAACAACAAAAACGAGAGGCATCCGGTCAATCCGCAGAGCCTTTCCGGGAGTTGGTACTGTTTGGCGAGACTGGCGCTGGCACCAAAGGCCACAATCAGAGCCACCAGTCCGAGCGTCAGTTCGAAAGTTGGCAACAACATTGGACGCAGTTGCTGGTAGAGTTGTCCAAAGAACGATGAACTAGAAATGGTTACCGGCGGAAACAGGAGCGGCACCATCAGACTGCCCACTATCACAAAAGGCATTGCCAGGGCAAAGCCATCGCGCATCGCCGTAATATGCTGATTTCGCGTAATTATATTCGCGATAGGTGTTAAACGTTGCTCTATTAAATCCACAACAACATTCATTAAATGAATGTTCATAATTCAACCTTAGTCATTCCTGAATAGCCGCGATGATCGCGCACATCACGATAAAGTGAAAGCCTCCCTCTGGTGATCATGGTCACAATTAGATAATCCATTCATGGAAAGCGCTTTCCGTTTTGTTCCGTGATAGCTATATTCCAGCCATCAGTTAACAGGAGTCGTTATGAAAAAAATCATGTTGTGTTGCTCTGCCGGGATGTCCACCAGTCTGCTGGTAAAAAAAATGGTTGAGGAAGCCCAAAAGCGTGGAATGGAAGCGGAAATCAAGGCCTTTGGCGTGGCCGAATTTGCCGAACAGGTTGGCCACTACCAGGTGGTGTTACTGGGCCCACAGGTCAAATACATGCAGAGTGATCTGCAAAAACAAGCCGACAAATATGGGATCCGAGTCGAGCCGATCAACATGATGGACTACGGCATGCAAAAAGGGGGCGCCGTGCTCGATTTCGCACTCACCCTGATAGATAACAAATAATTAAGGGAAATCCCATGAGCTCTCTGTACTCTAAACTCATCAGCGTCATTGAACAAAAAATCACACCGATGGCAGGTGCTGTCGGTCAACAAAAGTATGTGACCTCAATCCGTGATGGTTTCATTACTGCTCTGCCCTTTATGATCGTGGGCTCGTTCATGCTGGTGTTTATTTTCCCACCGTTTTCGCCTGATACCACCTGGGGGTTTGCACAGGCGTGGCTGAAATTCTCGCTGGATCACCGCGATGCGCTGATGCTACCGTTTAACTTCAGTATGGGCATTATGACGCTCTTTATTTCGGTTGGGATCGCCGCAAGTCTGGCAAAACACCATGAACTGGATCCGCTGACCGCCGGAATGCTGTCACTGATGGCCTTTTTACTGGTCGCCGCACCACTAAAAGACGGGCAGATCTCCACAGCCTATTTTTCCGGTCAGGGGATCTTCACCGCCATTCTGGTCGCCATCTACTCCACTGAACTGTATGCCTTCCTGAAACGGAACAATATTACGATCCGCCTCCCGCCGGAAGTACCAACAGGCGTGGCACGCTCGTTTGAGATTCTGGTACCGGTTCTGGCCGTCGTCGTTACCCTGCACCCACTCAATCTTTTTATCGAATCACAACTGGGTATGATTATCCCGGAAGCGATCATGTCGCTGGTGAAACCACTGGTTGCCGCCTCTGATACTCTGCCTGCAGTACTGCTCTCTGTGTTGGTGTGCCAGGTTCTCTGGTTCGCCGGGATCCACGGTGCACTAATCGTCACGGGCATCATGAACCCCTTCTGGATGGCAAACCTGTCAGTTAACCAGGCAGCAATGGCGGCGGGCTCAGCGATCCCTCACATCTACGTTCAGGGGTTCTGGGACCATTATCTGTTGATCGGCGGCGTCGGCTCCACACTGCCGCTCGCCTTCCTTTTACTGCGCAGCAAAGCCATCCATTTACGCACCATTGGCCGCATGGGCGTGGTACCGGGACTCTTTAACATAAATGAACCCATTTTGTTCGGCGCACCGATCATCATGAACCCGCTGTTTTTCCTGCCATTCGTATTAGTGCCGATGGTTAATGCCACGCTTGCCTGGTTTGCGCTGGATCTCGATTTAGTCAGCCGCGTGGTCTCAATGACACCGTGGACTACACCGGCTCCTATTGGCGCGTCATGGGCCGCCAACTGGAGTTTCAGTCCGGTCATTTTGTGTCTTATGTGCATGGTGACATCCGCTGCGATGTACCTTCCGTTCCTGAAAGCCTACGAAAAACAGCTTATTGAGCAAGAGAATGAAAACGCGGTTGAACACGCGCAAGATGCGGCGCAGTCCGCCTGACAGATGTAATCAGAGGTAATACATGGAATTAGAAGAACAAGTTATGGGCATCATCATCAATGCGGGCCAGTCGCGCAGCCTGTGTTATGAGGCGCTAGGTTGCGCCAAACGTGGTGACTTTGAAGCCGCAGATGAACGAATGAAAGAGGCAACGCACTATGCTCGCGAGGCGCATCTGGTGCAAACGCAGCTCATTGAAGCCGATGAAGGCGAAGGAAAAACCAAAATGACGCTGGTAATGGTTCACGCCCAGGATCACCTGATGACGTCCATTCTGGCCAAAGAGTTGGTGACTGAACTCATCGACATCTACCGCACCCGCCCGCAACAGGCATAACGATAACCAGGAGAGGCTTTGGCCTCTCTTTTTTTACAGAGGGTTGTATGCACCATCTCGGACTGGATATTGGCGGCACAAAAATGGAAGCTGTGCTGCTCTCGCCGCAAGGGGAATGTCTCTGGCGTCAACGGCGCCCTACACAGAAGGAGAGCTATGATACGTTTATGCTGCATCTTGTTAGCCTGATTGAGGAATCACGCTCAATCAGCCCAGTGCCATTCAGCGTAGGGATCGGGTTGCCGGGTGCCATTGACCCGCAAAGCGGGCTAATCAAAAACTGTAATTGTCTGGTGCTCAACGGCCACGATCTCAAAACCGATGTAGCTGCTCGTATCCAGCAACCAGTGTGGATTGCCAATGATGCCGATTGTTTCACCCTCTCAGAAGCAGTGGACGGTGCGGGTGCAAAAGCGGATACCGTTTTTGGTGTGATTATAGGAACCGGCTGCGGCGGTGGGGTTGCCGTACACAAGCGCTTATTACAAGGCCCGAATGCCATTGCCGGTGAATGGGGGCACAACCCACTTCCAGGATATACACCAGCTTATGACGGTCCTGAGCAGCCTTGTTATTGCGGTAATATTAACTGTATTGAAACCTTTATTTCCGGCACTGGGTTTGCCCGTCGTTTCCCGGCTGAATTGACATCACAGAAGATTATCGAAGCCGCCGAACAAGGAAACCCGCAGGCTCGTGCACACTGGCAGCATTTCATTGACGCGTTCGCCCGGAGCCTCGCGTCAGTCATCAATATTCTGGATCCTCAAGTAATTGTGCTGGGAGGCGGACTATCAAACATCAGCAGAATTTATCATGAGCTTCCGGACGCAATAGTACCGTATATCTTTTCCAATTCCTGCCACACGCGCGTTGTTCCGGCCCGATTTGGCGATGCCAGTGGCGTACGCGGCGCGGCCTGGCTTCCTGGTCTTAATGCGCGGGAAACATGACGTTGACGACAGGTGATGTGGCGATTCTTCGGGAGGGTTATGTTAAGATGATGAAAACTCACCACGCAGAAAACACTATGCCAACGATGGATGATGTATCACGATTAGCCAATGTTTCCAGAGCAACGGTTTCCCGCGTGCTGACAGGCACGCGAGGCGTACGCGAAGAAAGCCGTGAAGCGGTTTTACGGGCGGTAGAAGAGCTGAATTACCGTCCAAGCTTTGCCGCGCAAAACCTGGCGAGTCAGTCATCAAGCTATATCGGCGTGGTGCTTTCCTCACGTGATGAGAACAGTGGTGCACGTTTACTTCCCGCACTGGCACGCGCCATGAAATTGCTCAACAAAACACTGATCGTCCAGTATGTCGATAACGCCATCGAACATGCTTCTTCGGTGGATGAACTACAGCGACAATGCGCTGCCGTTGTGGTGTTTGGCCCTATTCCGCCGGGAAGTGCCGATAACGTTATCTCGTTTGATCGGCCAGTCGTAGACGCGAAAAGTCAGGGCTACGATTTCGCTTTTGCTGCTGAGAGCGCCTGCCGCTATATGATCGGTAAAGGCCACCGCAATATCGCGCTGGTTATCGATAATGATACGGACGACACCAGCAAGCGGATGGTGGAAGGTTATCGAAACGTACTGCAAAATTACTCATTTCCGTTTAATCGCCAACTGGTGTTAACAGCCAATGAGGACGTTGAACGCGCACTGCTGACGCTGATAAACAGTCTGAGTAAGTTCACCGCAATCGTAGTAAAACGCGATGCTTACGCAGCAGAAGCAATGCGATTGTTCCGTGAATTCAATATATCCGTGCCGCAGGAAGTGTCACTGCTCAGCCTTGAAGACTCTCCGCTGGCCACACAGTTATACCCACAACTGACATGTATTTCCTGGCCGATGGAGCCCCTGCTGAACCAATGTGTACAACGCATTAAGAGTCTGGTTGAAGGCCGTCCACTTCGCGAAACGGAACTACCACCGATCATTGGTAAGCTCACTCCCCGCCAGTCGGTGATGGAAGTGAGTTAACCATATTCTACATGGGAGTAATGTCATGAATGCAGTCCGACCGTTAAGTATCCTTACGCTGTTCTTCATTGTTTCCAACCCCGTTGTGGCCCAAGAGGCGAGCCTGCCTTTGAAAGAACAAGTCCATACAGATGAAGGTACGATTTGTGTTTATGAACTTGCGGAGCATCGCGAAAAGATTGTGCTTCCTAATGGGCAAGACTGTCCTCGAACTATACAAAATACCCACTGATTGCGGACAACAGTTTGTTCATTATGAATCGCCACGGGTTTAACAGACATCTCAGAGCCATTTTAGCTCGCTTAAAGAACAGATGATTAATCCTGTGAGATATATGCGCTCTACAAATATAAATGAAGTTTTAAGCAGTCTATAAAATGGGAAAGGGGCGCAAGGCCCTTTCCCATTAAAATTACAATCTAAAACCTGATAGTTACCGGTTGTTTTTGTCATAAAACAAACTATTTCGATAGCGCCCCCTAATAAACACCCCCTTAAATACCCCCATCCTCAATAATCGTAAAAACAATAATTCATTTAAACCATAAATAGCACTTTTTGCTAAATGTTATTTTTATTATACAAAACATCAAATTAATTTAATTAAATAAAAAGAAAACGCTTGCGTAATTTTTTAACATTAAAAATAAATTTGATTTATATTTATTTAGTAATATATATTCATTTCACCAAAACAATAAAGGAGAATAAAAATGAAAAAACACAATTACCCAACACTGACAAACTATCTTGCCAAAACCAAAAAGAATGTAGATCTCTATAGATTATATAACCCACAATTTTCTGTATTCGGAAAACCAGTAAGTGAAGAGCAGGATTTTTATTTTTGTTACTTCTCCAGACATATGATTACTCAGAGAAATATCTTAACCCTCTTTTCTATTCATACTTTTCTCTCTTACAACATAAGCAAGAAAGAGACAATTAAATCATTTGTTCATTTTCTCAGAAACGCAAACCATGACGCCTTCAACAATGCATTCCAGTTTCGCGGGTGCAATATCATTTATCAAAACAAAAAAAGAGAAGTTAAAGAGATCTCATGGTTTTCATTCTCACGGATCTATGACGATATCGTCAAAATCAAAGAGTATAGTGCTAACAATGAAATTTATAACAAATTCGCAGCTTAATAAAGGAGAATAGCCATGACAATGTATACAATAGATAATTTGTTTTGCAGTTGGACCAGAGAGAACGTCCATGATTGTATCAAAGCAGGAATCGACATTAATTCATTAAATGAAGATGGTCGTAATGCTCTTTTCTTTTGTAATCATGTGGACGCTGTAAAAGCAATGATTAAAGCAGGCATAGAAATAAGCCTCACAGACCGTTATGGTAATAACGCATTGTTCTGTAACACTAACCCAAAAATTCTGGAATTGTTAATCCATTCAGGCATTAATATTCAGCATAAGAATAATAAAGGTCAATCCTGCCTTCACCCGAAGAGCAATGATATAAAGTGCGCGGAGATCCTTTTTAACTCAGGAGTAGATATTCACAGTATCGATAATAAAGGCCAGACCGTTCTGTATAATCTCTACTCCGAGGATACTTTTGATTACTGGATAGAAAAAGGCTGTAATATTAATCACACTGATCATAATGGTAAATCAGTACTCGATTTGTCTGTAGACAATGGAAAGTGGCATTACAAATCAAACGTCAGTGCTCTTATCCGTCATATAGAAAAAATCGATAGCATACCTGTTTTAATCAGACATATCACCTATAACTCTTTAGAGCTTATTAAATCCCTCAAACAAAATGGTGTTAATTTCATGCTTGCAGAGCATAGTACAGTTGAATTATATGTTAAAGACATGAGATCAATCTTTAATGAAATAAAACAACATATCGAAATCAAGCACACACAGTTTTATAATTGTCGCAATGAGCATATTGGTATCTACACCGGCATAGAGAGAGTGAAATGGTTTATTCGAAATGGTATCCGAATGGACGACGATATACTCAGACAGCGTTTTGACTCCGATAAGATTTTTTCTTATATCGCAGGAAGAGAGAAAAAAGATCTGTTAAAAGAAATGAAGCCAGAGATCCCTCGTGCGCCTGTGCGAAAAAGACTTTAAAATTCTGAAGTGAACACCCCTCTTCTAAGTCTGAAAGGTTTTATTTCATGATAACTCAGCTAATAAGTCCTCTTGGGTATACTATTTGTTAAATGGTATACCTTTTTTAACCCAGCTAATTAAAATATTTACCCTACAACAACTTGACTTATTCACCTCATCGGTTATCTGTAGTAATAAACATGCAATAAAAGGATAACTATGAACAGTGACATGAGTAATGATGATGATATAACCAGAGTATCAAAACGCGGTAAATTCCATACTGACAAACTTCCTGATAATGAAATACGAAGTCACTGCATCAGTGTCAGATTAAATGAGGAAGAGTTAATTATTCTCGACAGTAAGAGAGGCCAGTATAAAAAAGGAGAATGGCTTAGAATAGCATCTCTGAATAAACTCCCACCGGTTCTGCCTGAAATTAATCGTGAAGCATGGGTTAAACTCGGCAACCTTTCGCAGGATTTAAACCACCTGCTGAACCATCTCGACAGCAAAAGCCCTGACAGCGAACTGACCCGTACAGAACTCTTTGCCCTGCGCAGACAAATAAAAACTCTTCGCGATCACCTTATTCCTACAACCTTTCTGGAGTCAGAACGATGAAAGGCATGCAGAAAATAAAAAGGGGTAAACAATTCGCTGGTGTGATTCTCTACAGCCTGAAATCAGGTTCTCACCACAAAATCTCGCCTTATGTTATCGGTGGCAACATGACGGGCAGCACTGCTGCAGAGCTTATAAATGAATTTGAAGGTATCCGACTGCTGCGTCCCGATGTCGCCAAACCTGTCTGGCATAATTCGCTTCGCCTGCCAAAAGGTGAGAGTCTGTCAACCAAACAGTGGGCAGCATTCGCTGACGATTATATGGCCCGAATGGGGTTCACTGACACTCATCTTCGCTGCTATATCATGCACGATGATTCGGATGGGCAGCATATCCATATAATAGCTAACAGAATTAATATGGTTGGTGGGAAGCTGTACCTGGGAAAAAATGAAAATCTTGTCAGTACACGGATTATCAGTGAGCTGGAGAGAGTACACGGTCTCACCGAAACTACGGGTGTAACCGGTAGTCGCCGCCAGGATAAAAGAAAGCCTTCCCGTAATGAACTGATGATGGCAGAACGCACAGCAGCTCCCTGCCCTAAGTCACAGTTGCAGGCCCTTATCGACAATGCATTAACCCCCCGTCCCGATTTACTAACCTTTGTTCGCTTACTGGAACAGGAAGGAGTGAGCTGCAAACCCAATATCGCCACAACGGGTAAAATGAATGGATTTTCATTTCAGTACCAGGGTATTGCCTTTAAAGCCTCTCAATTGGGTAAAAAATATGGCTGGTCTTCCCTGCAAGCACTGATTGATTTTACGCCGGAGCATCTGACTTTACTAAAAGATGCGCAGAAGCCCACAGAACCTACAACTGCGCCAGTGCCAGTGCCAGTGCCAGTGCCAGTGCCAGTGCCAGTGCCAGTGCCAGTGCCAGTGCCAGTGCCATCATGCGAGCCTGAAGAACAGGTTGCAAACCGGGAAACGATTCTGGAGAAAATCCTTCAGCTTGAAGAAAAAATTCGCCTGGAAAGACAACAGGAAATAGTGAGAGTCATTCAACTCAGGAGCAAACTGCACAATACAGCTCGTCAGACACCCCACCAGCGTCGGCTGTATTCGTGGCTTGCATTGCTTGGCCATATTGCGGCACTTCTCAGGCGCAGGGGTATGTCTCTGTTACATGCCACTGCACATCCTTTCCACCAAATCCTGCACCTGCATCTTCTGACACCGTGTCATTCCATGACAACAAATCCCATTAAAGAACAATTAGTTAAAAATAACTCCCATCCTGCACTATAAGTTACTTAGTCCATACTTTAGTGATAGTCAACAAAATATTGATCGTTTATACAGATCGATAATTTGGTTATGATAGTCATAACCTATTAACAGAGATCCATCGATCGGTACAAGCAATTTTACTAAAGCGGAGCATTCATCGAAAATGTTCAAAAATACATCACCTTAAATCAGGCCACGGAGTCATGATGGAAAATAAAACGATTAGCTGCCCCTTCTGCTTTACACAAAGCCCGCACGGCGTGCGGATTTGCAAAGGCTGCCATGCAAAAGTGGCCTATGGTGAAAGTCCTCTCAGTGTTGCATTCCTTTTTCAATTCGTGGCATTAGCTCTCGCCTGGTTAGTATTTTCATTGACCGGCAGCACTCCTGTCTCAGTCATCACGTTTTTTGCCAGTGTTATTATTCTTATCTGCATAATTAAAAAGACCTATGCAGACAGAGTTATCTTTATACGGTGATATTAATTTCACACCATAGCAAACATAAATAATTAATATGAGTGACCTATGAACAAATCCATTACTTCTGCGTTTTTTATTTCCGCTTTATTTATTTCTGGCTGTTCGACATCAGGCAATCAACATCTCAAAAACGAAACATCACAAAGTCTGCAGTCAAAAATCATCAAAAATAAAACAACGAAATCAGAAATAATTACCGCATTAGGTGAGCCCGAAACCAGAACCACACTTGATAGTGGCAATGAGGAATGGATTTATTCGATGGATAACAATCAGTTTGATGCCACCACATTTATTCCCCTTGTTGGGCTGCTGACGGGGGGCTCACAGACGCAGGCCAAAACGCTTGAAATCGAATTTAAAGGAGAAACTGTCAACAAATGGTCGTTCTCTGAAAATAAAAGCAGAATGAATACCGGTCTGATTCAATAACTCATCTTACAGCCAAGGAATTATTTATGAAAACTTATGCCGTTATCACACTCGTTACCGCTGTCTTTTTGCTGAGCGGCTGTAACAGCGAACCCTCCGAACAGGATATTTACACGGCCATGAATAAGGTCGTGGAACAGACGAATGCTTTCGTGAAATCTATAGCAGGCAAGGATGTCCCTAAAGACGCACTGCGCGAATTAAAATCAGTCAAAAAGCATGACTGCGTAGAAGTATCTGATAAAAGCTATAAATGCAATGTGACGGCTATTGTCGATAACGAAAAGCGTACTGCTGCTGTAACCCTTGTCAATACGGAAGATGGCTGGCAGGTCGTTGATAAGTAGAGCCACTATAAAGCCATCGCGACAGGTGGGACACCGAATGGGTGGCCCTCCTTTTCTATTGCATCTGGTGTCCTGCCGGATACGCCTGCTCCATTTATCTCCAGTACCCTCTGCGACAGGGTCGCCCGCTTTCACGGCACCGCCTTTCGTGCCTGGCTGGCCTTCCTCACCCACGACATGGACGCCAGCACCACACTGGCAAGAGAGTTACTTCGCTGCTAGACGAAGCTAAAATGCACATGCTCAATGTCTTTACCTTCAGCTGCTACATAGCTTTGGACATGACGATTTACGGAAAGGCTCATAAAGGTTCAAATCATTACATAATAACTATTATTGTTTTTTATCAATAAATTATGAAAAAACATACCTTGACCGAGGCATCCATAGTGCTATGTTTACGGTAATCGACACAGCGCTTGGGCTGCACTCCTGAGGGACCATGACATTCGAGGATGATGCCTGTCTGCTATGTCAGGTTGATCAAACTCTTCGCCCCGCAAGCGAGACAATCAGCACGGAAGATTAATATTATTGGCAATCTGTAGCGAAGAGTTGCAGTACTGCCCCTTCCATCATCCACAATGATAGCTATCAGTAAGTTAACGAAAATGAGAGGGCATCGGAAATGCTCGAAGTTGAATTTCAGGAATGGTTGAAGAGCAAAGGCGCCAAAACGCAAGCAGGCCTCAATTCCCGTATTTATGCTGTCAAAACTATAGAAAAAAATCTCGCAGCACTTGGTTCTCCTCATGCAGATCTGGATGCAGCCTACAAGGCGGATGGATTTGCGCAATTGCGACAGCGGATCAAAGAGATTCGCCGTGATGCCAAAGATAACGGCGATGACTATCGGTTGCTAATGCCTGAATCAGAGCAACCGCTTAACCGATTGTCCAACTGGAATAGCTGGCTCGGACAATATGGACGCTTCCTGAGCGGTGATGACTCTCAGGCCGACGAAATTCGGGATTATGTCCTTGAAAACTACATCACCCCAGCCAGAGAGCGAGGTGACGCAAGTGTCACCCTGGTAGTTGGTCCTCTGAATACTGAAATGGGTCTCGACAAGGGATGGCCGAACATCTGTCAGGCTCTTGATGGTCAAAAATTTCAGGAACTAGCGGATGTTCCCCCTCCGGTGACGGAAGGACCTAAAAAGAGCACAACCCGGAAATATACGTTCATCCTTACGGAAGGAAGCGAACTGGTGGCCCAGACTAAACCAACTCCGACTAACCTTATTTTTTACGGTCCTCCAGGTACCGGAAAGACCTATCACACGGCGAGGGAAGCCGTAGCGCTCTGCGATGGCAAAGATGCCTATCCGAACTCAAAAGATGGGCGTGTGGCCCTGATGGCGCGCTATAACGAACTGATGGCAGAAAAGAGAATCTCTTTCGTCACATTCCACCAGAGCTATGACTACGAAACCTTCGTTGAGGGTCTTCGTCCAGAAATCGGTGAAGATGAGTCTTCGTCTGCTGGATTCAGACTCATGCCTACGCCGGGGCTCTTCAGAGAAATTTGTGCCCTTGCCGATCAGGCCAGAACACAACCCCGTGCACAGACAGATGCCTCGGCACTGCAACTATCCCAGAAACGCTTCTGGAAAATGGGGCAAGGGACAATTGGCACCGAAGACGATGTGTATGAAGATGCCCGCGACAATGGGTATATCGCTCTGGGGTGGGGTGGGACCATAGACTGGAGCGCGGATAGATTCTCATCGTTCAACGCGATTCATGATGAATGGATCAAGCAAAATCCAGGGAATCTGACGCCTAGTAACTGGACGCAAACCTATCCCTTCCGTTGCGAAATGAAGCCTGGTGATATCGTGATTGTCCCTTACGGGAACACTGCGTTTCGCGCTATCGCTGAAATAACTGGTGATTACTATTTCGTTCCTGAAGCCGAAGGTTACTATGCCCACCGCCGCCCAGTTCGCTGGCTACTGACCCTTGATGAACCACTGCCACTCGATACAATTATCGATGGTAACTTCACCATGCGGACGCTCTATTCCATTGCCACCAGTCGTGTGAATATCCCGGCGCTAGGCAGACTGCTCTCGAGTACAGAGAACCTGGATAATAGTTCCGATGTTAAAGGACAACCAGAACAATTCGTCCTCATTATTGATGAGATCAACCGGGCAAATATCTCGAAAGTGTTCGGTGAACTGATTACGTTAATTGAGCCGGATAAACGTCTTGGAATGCCTGATGCACTCACCGTAACTCTGCCTTATTCGAAAAAGAAAGATTTTGGCATCCCCGCCAACCTTCATATCATAGGCACCATGAATACCGCCGATCGATCCATCGCATTGCTCGACACAGCATTAAGGCGGCGATTCAACTTCCGGGAAATGGCTCCCGACGCAACCCTGCTAAGTGAAGTAGAGGGGATCGATCTCAAAGCCGTTCTTACCACCATCAACCAGCGTATTGAATATCTTATAGGTCGGGAATATCGCATTGGACACGCCTTCTTTATCAATTGTGAATCCAGGGCACAAGTTGAAGATGCAGTGCGCAATAAGGTCATACCGCTGTTACAAGAGTATTTCTTCGAGGACTGGAGCCGAATCGCGGCAGTGCTGGGCGATGGTTTTATGCAGGAAGCGCAGATTTTACCGCCACCCGGAATAGAGGGGGAACCATTATCAAGCTGGTCGGTACGTGCACCGTTCAGAAATGACGCCTTTGATCGACTGATAGGCAAAACCAGAACGTTAAATGTCACCGATCTTGAGGTGGCTGGTGAATCGAAAGAATGACGCACCTCACGGTTCGCGAATGGGGTGGTGTTTGTGTGAACACTGAAAGCAGCATAAACGCTCCTCATGCTTTTACCCGCCCTCAGGCTAACGCGCTGCTTACGGCGGCGCGCGAGCATCCGCTGGCAAATCAGCACGGTACTAATATCTTAATCGATCGCCATAACAAAATTATTTCCGGGCAAATGGTTGGGGTCATTGCCGCTCCGGGATGTAGCCTTGAGATCCTGCCCAAATTCGACGACGAGACGATAGAACCGGACGCCACAATACGCAATCGCCTGATACGTATGCTTGATGTCGCCCTCGGCCTTAAACTCGGCAATGGACAGGCTGCAACAATGGCGAGACAAGCTGAAAGCTTACTTGAGATACTCATCCGCTTGTTCGCCGAGCGACTCTTATCTGAAGTACATCGGGGATTACCGCGCACCTATTTGGCACAGGAAGACGATTTGCCTTCATTGCGCGGAAGGCTCAATATCAAACGACAATTCACTACGCTTGCCGTCCGCCCCGACCGTCTCGCCTGTCGTTACGACGAACTGTCGGCTGATACCGCCCTGCTTCGAATTATGAAGGCGTGTGTAGTTCTGCTTCACCATTATGCCCGCGCTGCTGATACGCTCCGTCGTCTGAATGAATTGCGCATCCTGTTAGCGGGTGTTAGCGACGTCCCTTTCAGTCATCTGCCGTGGTCACAGGTACGGATCGACCGAACCAATCATCGCTGGGAAGCCCTCTACAATCTGGCACGTCTTCTCCTGCGACGCGACTGGCAAGCTACACACCACGATAAACGAGCGCAGAACGGGATTACACTGCTTTTCCCAATGAACGACCTGTTCGAGGCATATATAGCGGCGCTGGCGAAGCGTGCTGTACGCGGTACGGAATGGACGGTTCGTGCACAGGCAGGCAGATTATACTGTCTGATCGAGGACGTAAAAGAAGGCAAACCACGCTTCCAGACCCGACCGGATCTGCTTATCGAGCGGGACCATCAGATTGTTATGATCATAGACACTAAATGGAAGCGTATTGGGCGTCATCCCGAAGATGCCAGGCATGGCATATCGCAGGCTGATGTTTACCAAATGATGGCCTATGCACGGATTTATCAATGCCCACAAGTTATGCTTCTCTATCCACATCATGCAGGTCTGGGAACGCAACCTCTGAATGCAGGCTATAGGATTCTAGCAGGCAAGGAACAATTACAGGTGGCTAGTGTGAATCTGGCTCTCGATGAGGACAAGATTGTCGAGCAGTTAATTAACCTACTCGGCATCAACACGCAGTGAGGTGAAAAGGCGAGACCGTTACACCTTGAGGCTCGGCTCTCTCAATAACCTCAACCACGATTAAGGCTCAAACTTACATGATCATTTAATGCACTTAATATACTGGGCTTATACTCTTGGTACGTAGAGAATAACAGTAGGACATGTCCACTATGAGCGAGAAGCGGACGTAGTAATTAGCTTGGTTAATTAACATCATAATAACTGCCCCATTTGCATGAATCGGTTATAAATAGGAAAGTCTCTTCTCATTTGCATATGAACTATTGATGTTTGATGTTGCAAATACTCGCATTACACTGGTATTATCTTCTTTCAAAGGATAAATATTGGATAGTGGTTGTTTAAGTTAATTTTCCCGAACCTTAATGAGTATTTAGATAAAGGATTTTTTATGATTGACGAAAACAGCATGATGCGAGCAAGTTTGCTATCCTATCGCAATAGAAAATTGCTTAATGAGAATGCCGATATAATATCGATTGTTGAATTTATCATTTATTCTGATAGTAGATTTACCGGTCAAGTCTCAGATGAAGAAGCATATTCTTTTTTAAATATGCTTCCATTATCCCATGATGATGTGGTTCCTTCTATTACAATACGAGCTAATTGGTCTGTAGATATAAACAAGATGGTATTTTTAGGTGCGGAGCCTTATACTTCTGATTTTCATGGAGGATGGTATACTGATGAAATTGCGGCACTCATCAGTTTAAAACTTGGTGTTAGAGCCCACGCTGGCACAGTCACAAGAGAATATAATTACTACGCCCCAGAGTATGGGCAGCCAAGAGCAGAACAAAACCCACCGCCACCCTTTTTCAGTAAAAATAAAAAATTAATCATTCCATTCTGCAAAAAAAATATAAGTATCGAGGGGTTAAAAGAAGTAAACAACATACATCATCTGAATGAAACGGATTTCAATCATTTGATAAGAGCAGCAAGAAGTTTTCAGGACAGTCTTTGGATTTGTGAATCTTCACCTAATCTTGCATGGCTACTCATGGTTTCAGCCTTGGAGACCGCGGCTCAACAATGGGATCAGAGTAAGGGAAGCAATATTGAAAAATTTAAAGAGTCAAAACCTAATTTATTCAATGAATTAAATAACGAACAACACAGAAATCTTATACCAATTATATCCGATGAGTTTTCCAGTACATTCGGGGCAGGAAAAAAATTCCGAGATTTTTGTGTTGCATTCCTACCTGATGAACCACAGGAACGCCCTAATTTTGGTCGAATAAAATGGAAGAAACAACCACTGAAAGATATCTTTATTAAGATTTATAATTTGCGTTCTATTGCACTACATACTGGCCAACCGTTCCCAGCCCCTATGTGCTCGGCACCAGATAGCCACTTTGGTATTTCCGAAATGGGTGTGACTGCATTGGCCTCATCGACCTTAGGAGGGACATGGACTCCAAAGGAGGCACCAATCAATCTTAACATATTTTTCCATATGACTCATTCTATATTAAATAAATGGTGGGATAGCTTATATCTACCAAATTAAAATAATATGTCTAACTATTAACTCTAAGAACAATTAGCCAAAATTTTTATAGGTGCTCTAGCGTCCGTTATCTGGCACACAGCGGACCAACCAGCTCGTTGTCGGGTCCGCTGTGTGTGAGCAGCGGAGGTCTACTCATTTAGCCCGTATCCACTATTGGTGGGTAAGATCAGATGCAGTATGCATACTTTGCACCTGATCATTTCGCAGAGGCTGTATTACTACCCCCCTAAAATCAAGTAGGATCATTTTATATTCTAATTTTCAATCACTTAGCGTAGAAGGTGGTTTAGCTTCGGTTTTATAAAGCTAAAGCTCTTGACCACTGGCTTCAAACGCATGAAAATGTAATTATTATAAAAATCGATTGATTTTCAAAGGAATAAAACATGTGCTTACCTAATTATGAGTGTAAAAGTGATCACAGAATTCCTGGCTGGAATAAAATTGAAAAGAGTAAATGGGTGATCACTTCTCAAGAAGAGAAACAAGTATTCATGGATGGTTTTAATGCTCATTGGTTTCAGGATAAAATAATCTGGTCTTTAAAAGCTGTAGGTAATACTTTGGAAACCTTAGGTGAAGATCATCGCCCTCGCTATGTGCCTAAAGGTAAACAATATACAGAGCTTGTCATAGCTAAATTCGTTGAACATAGAGAAAACCATTGGCACGGATACCCTGTGAATGTTCTTACTGACTTTCCATGTAGTGAAGTTTTTAAAGTTTGGAGCCAAACACCCGGCATCCCTAAAAGATCAATCATGAAACTGAATAAACCTAGATAGCGGGGAAATATAATGGCTGAAATCAATATAAATATCGCTGGCGATTTTATTGACTCATTTATATACTCTGGAGTTCTATTCACAGTCGATACAAATGGAATTCTTTGTTCTTATAGCTGGAGAAATTTGGTAGATAGTTATTTTAGATTATATTCAAACCATTCTAATTTTCACAAAAAAATTCTTGACTGCAGAAATGATAATAATTTAAAAATTGAAGAGAACATAACAATTTTTTTTGATAAAGAATTTCTAGAAAAGAATCAAAAAGGAACTTGTTGCGATTTAGATGTATGGAATACTGATTTAGATGTAAAGGATAATATACTCTATATTTCCTCAGAACGTGGCCTTGTCTCTTTGCCATTTTTGGAAGAATGGGATAATGGTAAGGTCATGAAATTTAACCAACTTATCCCTCTATGGAAAGAAGCAAAAGTTTTTGGTCTCAGTACAGGTTCTTGGGGAAGAACTATTCTTGCCGCAGGTGATAATGGTGCGCTCGAAATAATGAATGATGGCGTAGAGCAGTTACAAAAGATTGGCTTCCATAAGAATAAAGAAAAAATTATCGATAATAATATTTGCTTAGACTGCGAATGGAGTTCCAACTCCACCTTGGCAATTCTAGACGGGTTAGATAGTAAAGCAATGTATATGTTCGACTCAATAGACAGTGACTCTAGGTTTAAAAGAAATAACAATAGCAATCAGAATAGAATAACAGAAGATGATATAAAAAAAATAGCAAATATTCTAAATAAAGAGACAGCAAAAGATATATCCAAAAAAGAAATACAACACTCATGGTTCGAAGGCAGTAGGCTATATGCTGTAGATTCAAATAATAAAAGATTTTATTTCAAAGCTGGTAGTTGGGTAGAGGTTAAAGGCTGGGAGTTAGACGAAAGTGATGCAGTGTTAAAACTAAAAAATATCACTGCCGGGAAATTTATTGAGACTGATAGCGATGCATTGTTTAGAGTCGTAAATGGAAAGAAAGAACTTTTGTCAGAAGATTTTACATCTTGGCGAGTTTTTCCTAGATCAAAAAGTTATCAAGATAGAATTCATGTAGTAAACGATGAATATCTTCAAATAAAGATATTTAATATTTAAATTATCTTTGACGCGAGGTAGGCAACTATGCCCGCGTCAAATTGTAATCATCCCAGCAAAACTAACCATCAGCGTTTAGGGAGTATCTGGCACTTCAACGTCCGCTTATGGCACGAAGCGGACATTGGCAGCCTCAACAACATGAAAAGCATTAAGGTGTATTAACCAATGGATGGAAAGCAAGTCGGTTTATTGTGCCAGCCCAACTTTTACGAAAGGACTACCGTGACTGCGCGATTTTTTGATTAGCTTGCCTACGTATAATTCTCTGACTTCTGGTGATGCAATTCGCCCAACAAACTCTGAACGGTTGGTTTCGGGGGGGATAATCAGTTCCCGAGTAAAGTACTGTTGAGAGCCTGCCTTTAGCCAGCACTGTATCTCGTAGACTTCCATCACCAAACCGCCATAGGTTGCGTATGCAAACTGCAGGTTTTCATCTTTTGGTACTTTTGCCCAGACGCCACGCGTAGCTTCATATAATGCAAGTGCACTCATGCCAGACTTGTAGGTGCTGTTTAGCAAAAAAGCGAGCCCTGCATGTTCAGGTGCAATTTCCATCTCTTGCTTAAGAAGGAGATGGTTGAGCTCATCCAGCGTGATTCGCCCCATAAGTGAGCTGCTTCCTCGTACTTTGTTGGTCAGTTCTCCAACACCTAAGAGATCAATACATGTTGCTTCAACAAGCTTCGCGGTTGCCTCATCCATGCCATGGCGTAGTATGTCGATTCCCAGATTTCCTGTTTTTAACAGATGATTAATTCGTTCTGATTTCGGAGAGCCATCATTACACTTTATATGATCAAGACAGCGTTCTGACTTGCCTTTGCCTATATAAAACGGTTTTTTTGATACATCTTCAGTGTCATAAAATGCATAAACATAGAACTTAGCCATCCCTAACGCTTTCGAGTATTTTGAAAAATCTTTCACAACCTTGCTTCCTTAGGACAAAAGTACTTAATTTCCCTATCGGCACTATAGTTCAGAACTTAAGAGCAAAACAAATAGCATATAGATTGACTGATCTGCCCCCATTGATAAATAAGGGCCAAAGTTAGCAACGTTCGCGTGTGGCATTCAACGGACGGCTAGCAAGATCATGAAGAGCGTTATAAGCAAGGAGCGAACATAGTTTTCATCTCTACTGTTTATAGCGACGCTGACTGGATGCAGGGTGTCGCAGGAGGGATGCTTCGGGGCGTATTGGACGTCGCACCAGCTCCCCTCCGCAGTTCGGACACCGGCCATTAAGTCGTTGAGACACGCAATCGACGCAGAATGTGCATTCAAATGAACAGATGAATGCCTCTTTTGATTCAGGTGGCAGATCTTTATCACAGCATTCGCAATTAGGACGGAGTTCAAGCATGGTGCTCTCTTATTGTTAAAGGGGCATCATTAGATATATCAAAGGCAAACTACCTGTATCGCCTTCGGTTGTTAGTGTGTATTAGGTGAGCATGGTCTACAGTCTGGAAAATTCAAGAGAGTGAATTATCCGACAGAAACGCTCACTTTCGGAAACGAACGACAAGCCTATAGCGTCCACCAGAGCCTAAACTAGCACGGAAAATCCCGCACCCAACAATCAACTTAAAAATCAAGAAGATACAAAAACCCTTCCATATCAACATCATCGCCGCTCTTTTTGCGCCTTCCCCTTCACGCAAAAAATCAAAATCCCTAACAAACTCAACCACCTCGTCCACCAATTACAAGGACGCCAGCCCATCGGTGATTACCAGAGTCATCCGATGAAGTCCTAAGAGCCCGCACGGTGCAAGCCCTGCTGGCTTTTTATTGCCCTCAACATGTCACGCCATTAAACATAATTTCTCTCATGCTCAATAAGCCATTCTTTGCGTGAAATCCCCCCTCCGTAACCTGTCATCGTCCCATCTTTTCCAATTATCCTGTGACAGGGGATCACAATCGCAATCCGGTTGGCACCGTTAGCGGCAGCGACGGCGCGCACAGCATTGGGCTTATTAAGCCGTAGTGAAATGGCCTGATAGTGTGAGGT
The DNA here is from genome assembly GCF_000286655.1 of Enterobacter sp. SST3. Lineage (NCBI taxonomy): Bacteria > Pseudomonadati > Pseudomonadota > Gammaproteobacteria > Enterobacterales > Enterobacteriaceae > Enterobacter > Enterobacter sp. SST3. Next base: position 72,345 of record NZ_ALNS01000027.1, read on the forward strand.
CTGTCCATAGGGAACCGCACGCAACGCATGCCAGATGGATTGTTGAAAATCACTGCCCGGAGCATCTAAAGCGAGATCGAACTGTCGGCGCGTTCCGGCAAAATACTCGCCGATCTCTTTTACTGTCTGCCGGGTATGGCTGTTTTCGCCGGTGACGATTCTGGCGTTAAATAAACGCTGGATATCGCGGAATTCTGTTTCTAACATCCGGCGATCGGTAAACTCCAGCAGACAGACTCCTCGGTCTGTTGCGCAGACAAACATCGGTCCAAGCGTCGTGGTAAACCGGTGAATGACAATCACCTGGGTTGCCTGAGTCGGCGCTGCGCCAGTAAGCCGCTTGTAGGTATAACCAAAGCCGCTCAGCGATTCATAGCCATTGTCCAGCGCAACGTCAGTCGCCGCTCGTCCACTTTTCAGCTCCTGCAGGGCAACGTTGACCCGCTGCATTCGCTGGAAAGCCTGAAAAGTGATGCCGTGATGTTGCAGGAACCAGCGCCTTACCCGCTCCGGGCTGATGCCATGCTGACGAAGCTCCGCGTCTGCTACACGGGATTTGATATCGCGCCTGACAAGCGCAAGCGCCTGCTCAACGAATAATGGCGCGCTGTGCGCATTTTCCGCAGGTCTGCAGACCTTACAGGGACGAAAGCCGTTCGCCAGGGCAGATTTGGCATCTTTATAAAATTCGACATTTTCGCGCTTGGGCTTTCGCGCCCGGCATACCGAAATGCAGAAAACGCCCGTGGTTTTGACGCCAACAAAAAACACGCCAGTGTAGTCTGAAGCACGTTCAAGTAATGCCTGATACCAGATATCACACAGATTTTTATCGGTTATTTTCATCACCAAAAAGTCCTTCAAACGTCTGACGAGATCGGATCGCATGCATGACATCAGTCAGCGTTGACTGCATCGCTGAATGAACAAAATTGCCCATTGAAATGCGGCTTACCCCTGCCCGTTTCAGCCTGTCGAATGACGGAAGATCGGGCATACACATGACATTCAAAGGCAATCCCGTTGCCTCTGCAATGAGGCTGATGTCTTTCTCTGACGTGAGGCAGGGAACAAAAAGGCCGTCAGCACCTGCAGCTTTATAGCGTTGACCCCGTAATATTGTCTCCTGCAACGCGTCTTCATGCCCGAGCAGGTACGTATCAGTCCGGATGTTCACGAACAGGCTATAATTTTCGCTTCTCAGCGTATCGCACACTGTTCTCAAGTTACGGGAAAAATCAGAGGCATCGTCAAGCTGACGAACCCCGTTTATGACTCGGCTGTCTTCAAGGTTAACGCCTGCGACGCCTGTCTGAGCAAGGCGCCGCAAATTGTCTGCTATCTGTTTGGCTGAATCACCATACCCTGCTTCCATGTCAACGCTCACTGGCAGGTTGCTCACAGCCTGGATCCGGGTGACCATATAAAATAGCTCATCAAACGGTACTCCCTGCCCGTCGTCATATCCCAGTGTGGACGCGATTGCCGCGCTGGACGTTCCCAGTACCTGATAGCCTGCTTTTTGCGCAGCGACAGCACTGGCGGCATCCCAGACGTTGGCGATAAGAAGAGGCACATGCTGATAGTGGCGTTCTGCAAAGTTCATATTCACACCCTCTCGATAGATTGAAAATGAATCTAAGCACTCAGGAAGAACCTCACAACCGAAATTCAGACGACCATTTTTTAGCAAACGTCGTCTGAACATGGGGGCGGAACAGACCAAAACCTTTCAGACCCGGGCTCCGGCTTTCAGCATGGCTAAGCAGACGAGGCTCTCCCACATGTTCCCCGGTGAAAGCATGGAGCAGGTGACCCAGTGTTCCGGCGAACACAATACGCTGAGCCGTGATTTCGTCATAGTAGAGAGGGTCTACCACAACGACATAATCGAGAACGGAGTATTTATCAAACCCGCCATGAACAAGCGAGCCGCCAGCGAGAAGGGAGTGAATCTGCGATCATTCCACCACAATCACTACGTCCAGCCCTGCAGAGCTCATTCATCTTCTCGCTTGAGAAGCTATCCTCTCCCTTTGACCAACATCAACGACACCGCCCCTCCCCCTATGGAGAATAAAAAAACACCCCCACCCAGCGCTACGGAATAGCCGCTCAACCCGGAAGGAACCCCATCATGTACAGACCCATAACCGTCATAATATTCATTCTCCTGACGCTCGCCGCCCTCGCGGAAATAGGCGTATTATCCTTTGGATAATCCTCAGGCTAAATACCTCTCATCAGGGCATGTTGATCTCATTACAGTTTTTTCCTAAAGCCATCCCGTTTCGCCTGTGCCATGCTGAATCACGCTCATAACCGATAACGTTAAATGAGGATATTATGAAAAAAACAATTATAGCATTATCTGCCGTTCTGCTGGCTTCCCCAGTATTTGCTGCGACCACACATGCAACTGACGATACCGTCGCGGCGGCGAACGCAAACGCCAACGAGGCGAAGCAAAAACTGCACGAAGAGCAGAACAAAGGTGAAGAGCTGAAGCTGAAACAGAAGCATGCTGCGGAAGGTAAAAGCGAAAGCTTTGGCAGCAAGGTTAGCGAAGATTCCCAGAAAGCCTGGCATAAAACCAAAGAAGGCACCGAGAAAGGGTGGGATGCCACCAAAGAAGGCGCGGAGAAAGGCTGGAACAAAACCAAAGAAGGTGCCAGCGAGCTGGAAAAGAAAGTCACTGAGTAATTAGTTATCCTCACGAAAAGGTCGCGCTTGCGGCCTTTTTTATTTCTTCGAATATAATGAGCACCTCAGGCGTTTACGCAGTGCGCACTTATCGGAGAAACCACTATGTATCGCCTTTTGGCCTTTGTGACCGTTCTGCTGTTATGCCCTTCCCTGCATGCTGCCCCAAAAAGCTACCTTATCGACACCGAAAACACCGCCATTCGGCTCTCGTGGCACGCCTTCGGCGGCATCCTCTCCTGGGCGACGTTCAGCGGCGTGACGGGTGCCGTAACGCTCAATCCGGATAACGACGTTGACGACCACATCCACGTCACCATTCCCGTAGCAACCCTGGTGGCCTCAAACACGCTGCTCACCTGGCAATTAAAAAGCAACATGTTTTTTGATGCGGAGCACTACCCGACCATCGAGTTCATCAGCTCTCGCGTGGTCGACCAGGGCGCCGGACGGTTCAGGGTCTTCGGCACGCTGACCGTTCGAAACATTGCCCGGCCGGTGATCCTGGAGGCCGGGGTGAAAGACCCGCATGCGCAGGCCCTCACCCTGGATGCCACCACCGCGATATCACGCGCGTCCTACGGGATGGATAAGTTTGCCCTGGTCGTTGACGATCGTATTGCCATCGCCATTGCGATACAGACTAACAAGGTGCCGTCATCCTGAGATCACGCGCTGCAGCCGCTCAGCGTTTCCCCGCAGGTGAGACGGCGGGTTGCGGCCAATCAGGACAAACTGATAGCCCGCCTCCTGCCACCACGCCAGGTTCATGCTGTGCCGCTGCTCCTGTTGGAGCGAGGCCGTCGTCTTCTTATCAACAGGCGAAATGCAGAGGGCCATCGGGCCGTAGTCGGCGTTGATCCAGGCTATCTGCGCGATAGACGTCGTTTCATAGCGCAGTATGCGCACCATTTTAAGCTCAGCCCCCTGCAGGGTAAGCTGCGACAGGTTTAGCGTCATGCCGATGTCCTGCGCGGCCCGTTCCAGCCCGCGCTGCAGAACCGGCGTTGCGCTGTCCATATCCAGCAGCGTCTCGACGCTGTACAGGGACATATATTGCGCTTCGAGGTCGCGGATATGGGCGTTCTCATCCGCAGGCGCAGCTGAGGGATGCAGCAGATACCCCAGCCCGGAACCCACCAGCAAAAAGCTGGCCGAGGCGGCGATCAGCGCCCGTCGGCTGACGCCAGCCGCCGTCGAGACCTGCGGGTCGGGAAGTGCCGCGAGACGCGCCTGCATCCTCTCAAGAGGCGCATCATCCAGCAGGGAGGCAAACGCCCCGGCGTAATCCTGGCTGCTTTTCATCAGTTCGTCGGTTCGCCCGGCGAGGCGTTCGTCACATTTTAACTGTTCTTCAAATAACTGCGCGTCGGCGCGGCACATCTCGCCATCTATCCAGGCCACGATGGCGTCGTCGTTATAGGGCGGTGCAAAACGGTGCGCGTTCAAGAGCGTTTCTCCTTTACCGGAGGCAGTGCGTCAGCGGATTTGGCAAGCCGAGCCCGCGCCGTCGCCAGTCGGCTCATCACGGTACCGATCGGCACCGCCAGAGTCTCCGCCGCCTCCTGGTAGGTAAAGCCTTCGACATAAACCAAAAATACCGCGTTGCGCTGGGCTTCGGGCAGCGCATTAACGCGCTGCATCACCTTCAGGTAATGCAGGCGCGTCTCATTCTGTTCGCGGGTGTCGGGCGCCAGCAGCTCGTCGCTGGGGACAAATCCCTGCCCCTGGCGAACGTGTCGTGCCCGAAGCTCAGAGATCCAGATGGAGTGCAGGATCGCGAACAGCCATCTGTCGATGCGCGTGCCAGGCGTATACTGGCTGCTTCTTTCAAGCGCACGCACGCAGGTGGACTGAACCAGCTCTTCGGCGATATCCCTGTTTCGCGACAGCACCAGCCCATAGCGCCAGAGGCGCGGCAGGTGTGCGGCAAGCTGTTGACGAACCTCACGGGTTGCGATGGGTTTTCCCTCCACGAGAAGATCAGGATTCCGGATGTCCATTAATGGCAGCCTGCAGGTCACGGTACTCCTCGCAGGACTGGCCACAGATTCCGGCAATGACCTTCAGCTGTTCTTTCGCGAGGTCGGGACGTCCTTTCACCATCCACGCTTCACCGAGATACTCCCGGGCTTTGGCGTAATCCGGGGCGATAGCCAGCGCACGCTGGTAATAACCAATCCCTTCGTCCGTTCGGCCCAGTTTGCGCGTGGCGAACCCGCGATAGTTCCACGCTTCAGCCGTGTTGCCATTCTTCAGCGAATCCAGCAGGTTCAGCGCCGCCTGGTACTCGCCTTTCTTCGCGAGATGGTAAGCATAGTTGGTTTTGTCCTGGTCGCTGAGGCTGCTGCTCTTGTCCGGCACGCATTTCTGCGTGGCGCTGTCATACACCTGTCCGGAAGGACAATCAGGCGTTTTGCTCTCGGTACTATTATTGCCCATGGCCAGCGCCAGCGGGGACAGCAAAGAAAAAATCAGCACCGGGATCAAACGAAACGAGGTTGTGCGCATATAAAACTCCAGGGTGAGTGGGGAGTGACGTCAGTAAACGTCCGGGTGAGGATTTTTATTCATTCTTCGGTGAATTTTTTTCTGTCCTAAAACCCTGCCTGCACTTCAGTTGTAAAGGTAATAAACCAGGTTATTTTTTTTCTTCTCGTTATTATTCCTTGCGCCCATTAGCAGAGTTTTAACCCTATACAAGAATATATTTCATTACCTAAGTGACATAATATATCTTACATCAAAAACGTTACCCTAACTTAAACACACATTAAGCGCACTTAAATAATAACGTTTGACATGATATTTAAAATGCTCCCTACCAATTATCATACTGGGTCGTAAACGTTAAATAACAGCACCACAAAAGAAAACAAAAAGACACTAAAAACAACGATATAAAAAACAACAATTATAAAAAAGAGCAATCCATTAATGCCCCACTCATTGTTTCCATCTTTATTTACCAAAGCTTAATTTGCACAACCCTCATTTTCTGTCTATATCATTTTTATATTCCAGAAACCAATTCTTCTATTAATTACAGGGTTTTATAAAATACAAAACACCCATTAAACGGTTTTTTCATAAGTCATTAGATTCGCTCTGATGTTGCCACTCTGACGCATGGCGGGCATCGTGCGCGCTGAAATCTACGGTGAGCGCTGTTTTATAACAGCAGCTGCGCCGGGGGCGCCCTTTACCTTCAGCAGAGATGGCTCGTCTTGCTCGCCGTTCATGACACTTCTGCTGGAGTAATAACAAAATGAGCCAAATCTCTGTTATTTCAAAACTTACTGGTGTAGAAACGACCCTGGAAGGTACACAGGTTACGCTGAACCATTCCTCTGTCGTTGAACTTCACGTCGAGCGAGCGAGCGTCTCCCACTTCGCGCGAAGCGGTAACGACCTGCTGGTGACACTGCACTCCGGCGAGGTGATCACCCTTAAAAACTTCTATGTGGCGGACGCGCAGGGCGTGAGCCAGCTGGTTCTGCAGGACAGCAACGGCGCATTATGGTGGATTGAAGATCCGACCGGGGCCGCCACGTACGAATCTATCGCGTCCACGGACGTGCTGCTTGCGGCGTCAGGAAGTGACGCTGGTGGTGCCGCCATCTGGCCATGGGCCCTGGGTGGTATTGCCGCTGCAGGGGGCATCGCGGCCGCGGCAAGTAGCGGCGGCGGTGGCGGCGGTGGTGGCAGCAGTAACAATTCGGCCGATCCGGATACGACTGCACCAAATGCACCTTCCGGCCTTAAGTTCTCCTCAGACGGTAAAACCGTCACCGGTTCCGCCGAACCCGGCAGTACCATCACGCTGAAAGACGCGAACGGCAACGTCATTGGCACAGGAAAAACGGGCAGCGATGGCAACTTTAGCGTCTCCCTCGGGACACCGTTGACCAACGGCGAGCAGGTAACCGCCACCGCAACGGATAGCGCCGGGAATACCAGCCAGGGTTCAAGCGTCATCGCACCGGATCTCACCGCACCCGATGCACCCACGATTGGCAGCGTAATCGACGATATCGCCCCTCAGACGGGGACGGTGACCAACGGCGGCAGCACCAACGATCGGCGGCCGCAGCTCTCCGGCACTGCCGAAGCGGGCTCCACCGTGACGATTTATGACGGCGGAATAGCCATTGGCACCGCGGTCGTCGCCAGCAATGGCACATGGACATTCACCCCGTCCGTCGACCTGAATGAAAGCATCCACCAGATTACCGTACGGGCAACCGACGCCGCCGGCAACACCGGGCCAGCCTCACCGGTATTCACCCTCACCGTCGATCTTACCCCTCCGACAGCGCCCACCGCGATTGTGCTGCTCGACGATACGGGCCTTATCCGAGGAACAATCACGTCGGGCGTGCCTACCGATGCCTCGCAGCCGATCCTGGCGGGAACGGGCGAACCCGGTGGAACCATCACCATTTACGATAACGGCGTGGCGATTGGCACAACGACGGTGCTGCCTAACGGTACATGGAGCGTTACCCCAGGGGGCCCGCTCCCGGACGGAACGCACTCGATCACCGTCACTGAAACCGATGCCGCCGGAAACCAGAGTACGGCCTCTGAGCCTATCATCTTTACCGTGGACACCACGCCGCCGTCAGCCCCAGGAAACCTCGTGGTGTCGAATGATGGCGGTACCATCAGCGGCATTGGAGAAGCAGGCAGCACGGTGACCATTCGTGAAGGCGATTTCACCCTTGGCACAGTGGTTGTTGATAGCCAGGGGAACTTCAGCCTGACGCTGAGCCCGCCGAGGATCAACGGCGAAATCCTGACCGCTGACGCCACCGACACGGCGGGCAACACCAGTCCGACCACCTCCGCGGCGGCACCGGACATTACCCCGCCGCAGACCCCGGTCATCCTGTCGGTGATTGATGACGTGCAGGCCACCACCGGCCCGGTGGCCCAGAATGGGCTGACCAACGACCGGGCACCGACCGTGAACGGCACGGGCGAGGCAGGTTCGACCATCACGATTTATAACGGCAGCGATGCCCTCGGTACGGTGGTTGTTCCCTCCTCCGGCCAGTGGAGCTTTACGCCGCCCACACCGCTGACCGACGGCACCTGGGTGCTGACCGCGAAGGCGACGGATCCCGCCGGTAACCCGAGCGGGATATCAAACACGTGGACAATTAACGTTGACGGGACGGCACCTGGCGCCCCGGTGATTTTACAGGTTGTAAATGATATCCCAGGGCAGACCGGCGCGATCGACGTGAACGGGACCACCAACGACGCCACCCCGACGCTCAGCGGTACCGCTGAAGCAAACGCGACGATCAGCCTGCGCGTGGACGGTGTTGAAATCGGTACAACCGTTGCCAATGGCCTCGGCGTATGGAGCTTTACCCCTTCCTCCCCAATCGGTGAAGGCCCCCACGCTCTGACCGCCGTCGCGACCGATGTGGCAGGCAACCCCGGCCCCGTCTCCAACACCTGGACTCTGACGGTTGACAGCGTCGCGCCTGCGGCGCCGGTCATTACCCAGGTGCTGGATGATGTGCCGGAGCGCCTCGGCGCGCTCAATTCTGGCGACTGCACCAACGACACCACGCCAACGCTCAGCGGCACGGCTGAACCGGGCTCAACCGTTACCATTCGCCTGGATGGTACCAATCTTATTACGATCCCGATCGACGGCAGCGGCACCTGGACCTATACCCTTCCCACGCCGCTTGACGAAGGTCCTCATACCTTTAGCGTCGTCGCCACCGACGCGGCGGGTAACACCAGCCAGCCGTCAGACGACTTCACCCTGAACGTCGATATCACTGCGCCAGCGGCGGCCACCATCGCCACCGTGATCGACGACGTCGGCGGCGTACAGGGTTCGCTCAACAGCGGCGATACCACGGATGACACTCGCCCCCTGCTGCAGGGCACTGCCCCTGCAGACACGGTGATCACCGTCTATGACGGCACGACTCTGCTTGGCACCGCCATCCTCAACGGCAGCGGCGGCTGGAGCTTCACGCCCGTGACCCCGCTCACCGACGGTCCGCATTCCCTGACGGTGCACGCCACGGACGCCGCGGGCAATACCATCATCTCAACGCCATTTGAACTGACGGTGGATACCGTTGCGCCTGCCACGCCGGATATCCCGGCCATTACCGTCAATCCTGACGGCACAACAACGCCGCTGAATCCGGGCGAAACCACCCGCGACACCACGCCAACCCTGAGCGGTACCGGCAATCCAGGTGATACCGTGACGATCTACAACGGCGGCGTCAAACTTGATGATGTGCTCGTGGACGGTAACGGTAACTGGACATGGACACCAGCCACCCCGCTACCTAACGGAACCTATGACATCACTCTGACCGTCACCAACATGGACGGCACGGGCAACGAAAGCGCCCCGTCGCAGCCGGTCACTATTACCATTGATACCGAGGCGCCGGCTACGCCTGCGGCACCGATCGTCACCGACAGCGTCACCCAGATCACCGGCCCCGTCCCCAATGGCGGCACCACCAACGATCCGCGCCCGGTGCTGAGCGGCACCGGTACGCCAAACGACGTTATCAACATCACTGACACCGTTAACGGTACACCGACCGTTGTGGGCACCGTCACGGTAGACAGCAACGGCAACTGGAGCTGGCGTCCCGGCAGCGACATTGCCGAGGGCAGCCACGCCTATACCGCCACCGCCACGGATGAAGCGGGCAACGTCTCTGACCCGTCGTCAGCGATTACGATCATCGTGGATACCCTGGCGCCGGATACACCGGTGATTAGTGCAGTGGGCGGTGCGCCTGATGGTGGCTTTATCAAAGATACCACGCCGACAGTGGGCGGAACCGGGGTTAACGGTGAGACGGTAATCGTCTACAACAACGGCGTCGAATTGGGCCGTGTCGTGGTGGTGAACGGAGAATGGAGCCTGACGCTGCCAGCGCAAACGGACGGCCCGCTGAACATTACCGTGGCGGGCGTGGACGCAGCGGGCAACCTCAGCGCGCCGAGTTCAGTCTTTACCGTCACGCTCGATACCGTTGCGCCCGGGATACCGCAAATTAATGCCGTCTCAGACAGCCAGCTCACCAACAACGTGCTCTACACCCGCGACGGTACGCCGACCCTAACCGGGACCGGCGAGCCCGGCACTACCGTTATCGTCTCCGTCGACGGTACCGCGTCAGGTGTGCCGATCACGATCCAGCCGGACGGCAGCTGGAGCTGGACCGCAGGCACAACGCTCTCAGAGGGTCCGCATACCTTCACTGTCTCCGCTACCGATCCTGCGGGTAACGCTTCAGGAAGTTCAGCCCCGCTGAACGTGACGGTGGACACCCTCACCCCAGACGCCCCTGACAATCTGAACCTGGCACCAGAAGGTACACCACTAACCGGTAGTGCCGAAGCGGGAAGCCTCATCACGGTGAAAGACAGTAATGGCAACGTCATTGGTACCGGGGTTGCCACCGGCGGTAACTTCTCCATCGCTGTCAGCCCCGCTCAGCAGGATGGCGCGACCCTGACCGTGACCGCGACAGATGCTGCCGGGCATGAAAGTCCCGTTGCGAATTACACCGTCACCGGTACGGAGCCGAATCTTCCTGATGTACCCGTCATTACGGCGATCAACGATGACGTCGACCCAATCATTGGCGACGTGAAAGGCAAAACGACCAACGACACCACCCCAACCCTCACCGGTACGGCTCAGGCGGGGAGCCAGATCGCTATCTACCTGGACGGTGGCGTGACGCCCGTCTCGACGATCACTGCCGACGGCAGCGGCAACTGGAGCTATACCCCAGCCGCGCTTGGCGAGGGGCTGCACACCTTTGAGGTGACCGCGACCCTCAACGGCCAGACCAGCGGCCGCTCTCCGGCGGCCAGCGTCACCGTTGACCTTACCGCGCCGGGCACGCCGACCATCGGCGCCGTGATTGACGACGTTGGTCCGGGCACCGGCCCGCTGACCAGCGGCCAGACCACCAACGACAACCAGCCGACCCTCACCGGCACCGGCGCGGTGGGCGATACCATCTCGATCTACAACAACGGCGTGCTGCTGGACAGTGTGGTAATCGGCAATACCGGCACCTGGAGCTACACCACGCCTGTCCTGGCAGAGGGCAATCACGTCCTGACCATCCGCGAGACCGATCCGGCGGGGAACCAGAGCGGTCCTTCGGCGGGCTTCACCGTCGTGGTGGATTCCGTTTCCGCCACGCCGGTCATCACCAACGTCACGGATAATGTGGGCAATGCCGCCACCACGGTGGTCAGCGGTGGTCTCAGCAACGACGCCACGCCAACCCTTTCGGGGACAGCGGATGCAAACAGCGTGGTGACCATTTTCGACGGCGGCACGCAGATTGCCGTAGTGACGGCTGACAGTACCGGCGCATGGACGTTTACCCCTGATACCGCCCTCGGCGAAGGCTCGCACAGCTTTAGCGTCCGGGCGACCGACCCGCAGGGTAACCTCAGCGCGGTCTCCGCGCCCTGGAGCGTGGTGATTGACCTGACTGCACCGACGGTTCCGACGCTGGATAATGTGAGCGACGACGTCCCTGGCGGCATCCAGGGTAACCTCACCAGCGGCCAGGTGACCAACGACAGCACCCCAACCATCAGCGGCACCGGGCTGGCGGGCAGCACTATCCACATCATGAATAACGGCACGCAGATTGGTACAACGACCGTTGACGGAAGCGGGAACTGGTCCTTTACGCCGACCGCGCCGCTGGGCGACGGCAGCTACGCCCTGCGCGCGTATGCAACGGATACTGCAGGCAACGCCTCGGCCAACTCATCGGTCTTCACCTTTACCGTGGATACCGCAGCCCCTGGTGTACCGGTAGTCACCAGCGTGGTTGACGATATCGGTCCGGTCACCGGGACGCTCACGTCGGGTAACAGCACCAACGACGCGCGTCCGACCTTCAGCGGCACGGGCGAAGTGGGTTCTACCGTGCACGTGCTCGTTGATGGCAACGAAATTGGCACGGCGGTGGTCAATGCCCAGGGCAACTGGAGCTTCACTCCGGGCAGCGATCTGGCCGAAGGTCCACACGCCATCACCTTTAACGCGACCGATGCGGCAGGCAACACCGGCGCCACAACGGCACCGTTTAACCTGACGGTCGATACGGGCGTGCCGTTAGCGCCGGTCATCTCGACCGCGGGTGACAACGTGGGCAGTATTCAAACCCCGCTCTCTTCCGGGCAGAGCACCGACGACACCACGCCGACGCTGAACGGCACCGCGACCGCCAACGCCACGGTTACCGTGTATGAAAACGGACAGCCGGTCGGCACCGTGCAGGCGGACGGCACCGGCGCATGGAGCTTTACGCCATCAGCGCCGCTGGGCAACGGCAGCCATACCTGGACCGCCACGGTCACCGATGCAGCGGGCAACGTCAGCCCGACCTCGCCGGGCTTTACCCTGATTGTTGATACCGCGGCACCGAACGCGCCGGTTATCAGCCAGGCAATCGACGTCGTGGGCAGCATCACCGGCCCGCTCACGTCCGGACTGACGACCGACGACACCCAGCCGCAGCTTGTTGGGACCAGCGAACCGTTTGCCACCGTGAAGATCTATGAGGGCACCACCCTGGTCGGCACGGGCACCGCGGACGGCAGCGGCAGCTGGAGCATCGTGCTCACCCCTCCGCTGACCGCGGGCGCGCACAGCTTTACCGCGCAGGCCACGGATGCGGCAGGCAATACCAGCGTGTCGTCCACCAGCTTCAGCCTCACCGTCGACACCACGCCGCCTGCGCTGCCGGTGCTGACCAGCATTCTGGATGACGTGGGCAATGCGGCGACGCCAGTTGCCAACGGTGGGTTCACCAACGACGCGCAGCCGACCCTCAGCGGTACGGCGGAAGCGGGAGCCACGGTGAAAATCTTTGATAACGGGGTCCAGATCGGCAGCGTGACGGCGACCGGCGGCGCGTGGAGCTTTACGCCTTCTCCGGCGCTGAGCAACGGCGCGCACACGTTGACCTTCACCGCCACCGATGCGGTGGGCAACGCCAGCGCCCCCACCGCCGGATATGTCATTAACGTCGATACCCTTCCGCCAGCCGCGCCGGTCATCAGTTCGGTCATTGATGATGTCGGCAGCGTCACCGGGCCCGTGACCGGTACGAACCCGACTAACGACACCCGTCCAACGCTGAACGGGACTGCCGAAGCGAATGCCACGGTTCGGATCTACGACGGCATCACGCTGGTGGGCACGGTCACCGCCGATGGCAGCGGCAACTGGACCCTGCCACAAACCACCACCACGTTGACGCAGGGCACGCATAACTTTACCGCGACGGCCACCGATGCGGCGGGCAACACCAGCGTGGCGTCAGCCGTGACGACGATTATCGTCGATACGACCGCGCCAACGGCGCCGACCGGCACCTTCAACGCCGACGGTAGCATCCTGACCGGGAGCGCGGAGGCGGGCAGCACCGTCACTATCCGCCTTGCGGACGGTTCAACGGTGACCGCCATTGCGGGCAGCAACGGCACCTAGAGCTACACCTTCATTAACAAACAGATCGAAGGCCAGACGCTGCAGATCACCGCGACCGACGTCGCAGGCAACACCTCCCTGCCGGGCTCTGCCCTTGCGCCGGTGGTGCCGCTCTCCGCCAGCAATAACGTTGAGGAGCTGAACCTCAGCACCACGGCGACCGTGACCAACAGCCAGTACAGCGACTACGGCTTCCTGCTGGTCGGCGCCGTGGGCAACGTCCTGACGCTGATCGGTAATGACACCGCGCAGGTGAACTTCACGGTGGGCAACGGCGGCAGCGCGGACATCGTGGTAAACGCCAACGCTACGGGGGCGGTGCTCTCTCTGCTCAATACCCTTGAGCTGGTGGTGCAGCACTACGTCAACGGTGTCTGGACAACCGTGGTGGATACCGGCCAGCCGCAGTTTGCCGATCTCCTGACCTTCGGCGCCACCGGCGTCTCGCTGAATCTGACCGGGCTGGCCGACGGCAACTACCGCGTGCTGAGCTACAACACCAACCTTCTGGCGACAGGTTCCTACACCAGCCTCGACGTGGCGGTGAAAGAGACCGGTCCGGGTACGGTCACGGGCGATACCAGCCTCAACGGCAACGTGATCCTCGATACGGACCCGACCGCCGGCAGCGACAACGCGCCGGCCGGCACCACTATCTCCACGGTCACTAACGCGCAGGGCGTGACCACCAGCGTGAACGCCGACGGCACGGTGATCCAGGGCAAATACGGTACGTTGACCATCAACCGCGACGGCAGCTATACCTACAACCTGACTGATACCAGCGCCGCGGTCGTTGGCCGGACGGAGAGCTTCACCTACACCATCACCCATAACGGCGTCAGCGCGTCGGCAAACCTGGTGCTGTCTCTGGGTGCCGGTACGGTCATCAACGGCATTGTGGCAGTGGACGACACGGCCTCGCTGACCTTTGACACCACCGTGAGTGAGGTGAATAACGGCGCCTCGTCTCAGAACGGTTTTACCCTGGTGGGCATTAATCTCGGCAGCACGCTGGGGCTTAACCTGCTGGACGACCTGACCAACCCGATTATTTACAACGTGGAGGAAGGGACGACCCGCACCATGACCATCCAGGCCTCCGTGGGGGGCGTGGCGCTGGCATCGGTGTTCGATCTGTACGTCTATAAGTTCAACAATGCGACCCAGACCTTCGAGCAGGTTCGCGTCGAGTCGGGCTGGCTGCGCGCGCCGCTGCTGGGGGGCACGTCACCGCAGCTGACGCTGAACCTGCCTGCCGGGGAGTACCTGTTCCTGCTGAATACCGCGTCCGGGATCACCGCCCTGACGGCCTACACGCTGAGCGTCCTGCAGGACCATGTCTACAGCGTGGCGAGTATTAGCGAAACGACCACCGGCGACGTGCTGGCGAATGACCCGGTTCCAGCGGGCACGCTGGTTACCGAAGTGAACGGCGTGACGGTCAACAGCAGCGGCACCACCACCATTCAGGGGGAATACGGCACGCTGACCATCAATGCGTCCGGTCAGTACACCTATACCCTGAGGAGCGGCGTAGGCGCGGACCATATCAGCACGCCGGATACGTTCGTCTACACCGTTACCGCGCCTGACGGCTCGAAGGATACGGCATCGCTCAACATCACCCCAACCGCGCAGGCAATGAATGCGGTCAACGATGTCAGCGCCACGATGGACCTTACCTCGGTGCACCACACGTCGGTCTACTCGGATACCACCGTGGGCGTCGCCAGCTGGACGACGGCCCTGTTCTCATCAACCCAGGGCAGCGGCAGCGGAACCTTCGTGGTCGACCCGAACACCGCGCTGCACAACGCGTCGCTGCATTTTAGCGTGGCCTCGCTGCTGGCGCTGGGCGGGCTGACGGTGAACTGGACGATTAGCGATGCCAACGGCGCGATCCGCAGCGGCTCCTTCAGCGGCGCCTCGCTGCTGGGCGGCAGTATCGACGTCCCGCTGACCGGGCTGGATCTCAACGCCGGGACCTATACGCTGAGCTTTACCGGTAGCGTACCGGGGCTCAGCGTCGGGACCATCACCATCACGCCAAGCGTAAACGGCACCACCTACTCGCTGAGTAATTTCGACGTCACCGGCAGCCACACCGTCAACGGCAATATCTTTGACGGCACCGACTCTGGCGGCGTGCTGGATCAGCTCCACTCGGTGGATACCCGTCTGAGCGTGACCGGCTACAACGGCGTAACCACCACGCTGGATCCGTATACCGGCAGCGCAACGGTGAACATTGTCGGCCACTACGGCACGCTGGCGATCGGCGCTGACGGCCATTACACCTATACCCTCAACAGCGGGGTATCGCTCTCAACCATGACCTCGAAGGAGACCTTCAACTACACCCTGACCGACTCTGCCGGAAGAACGGATACCGCTACGCTGACCATCAATATGGCGCCGCAGTTCATCAGCTCGGAACATAACGACGCCATCACCGGTACGGCCTACGGCGATACGCTGATTTACCAGGTGCTGAACAGTACGGTGGGGAATGCCACGGCGGGTAACGTCAGCAGCGCCGGAGGCGATCACTGGACCGGGTTCTCGCTGGCGCAGGGAGACAAGATCGACATTGGCGATCTGCTGGTGGGCTGGGACGGTAATACCGCCTCGTTGGGGAATTATATCCATGTCACACAAAGCGGTAGCAACACTGTGATCTCCATCGACCGTGATGGTGCAGGGTCCACCTACACTAATACTGCACTCGTTACGCTTGATAACGTTCAGACCACGTACGACGAGCTCGTTAACCAGCAACACATCATTACCTGATAGCACCTGCAACAGATGACCCGGGCGCACAGCGCCCGGGCATTAATAATAAAGCTGTACTTTTTTATTAGGGACATGACATGGGAATGAAGATGCCTTACTGGTGGCTCTCGTGCTGCCTGATATCTGTGCCCGCTTTCTGCGCAAATCCGGCGGCAACCATCAATACCGGACAGCTTCGCGAAACGCAGGAACTCCCCTCGCTCAACGGTCGCGTGGCCCCGGTGGCGGGCAACGCCGCGCCCGGTTCATTACAGCTTGGCGAGGCCGTCAACCGTGCCGTCACCTGGCATCCGGCCATCAGCGAAGCCGTGGGCAAACTCTACCAGCAGAGCGAAGAGGTGGACGTCGCGAAGTCAAAATACTATCCGCAGATTAATGCCGGCGTGGACAACGGGTATTCCCACGACGGCGACCAGAACGGCTTTACGCCGTCGCTGGTGCTTTCCCTCTCACAAATGCTCTACGACTTCGGCAAGGTGGCCAGCCAGGTGCGCGCCGAAAGCGCCGGCGTGGCCCAGCAGCAGGCTAACGTGCTGGTGAGTATCGACACCATCGCCCACGATACCGCCGTCGCCATGGTACAGGTGCAAACCTGGCAGCAGATGGTCGACACCGCCAAAGAGCAGCTTGAGGCCCTCTCCTCCATTGGCACGCTGACCCGCCAGCGTAACGACGAGGGGGCTACGTCGCTCTCTGACGTGGTACAGACCGATGCCCGTATCGAAGGCGCGCGCGCCCAGCTGATGCAGTACCAGGCCAGCCTGGACAGCGCCCGCGCGACGCTGATGAGCTTTCTCGGCTGGAACAGCCTGAACGCGATCAGCAATGATTTTCCGCAAAAGCTGGCCCGCAGCTGCGATGTCGCCGAGCCGGACGACCGACTGGTTCCCGCGGTACTCGCCGCCTGGGCGCAGGCTAACGTCGCCCAGGCTAACCTCGACTACGCCGACGCGCAGATGACGCCCACCGTCTCGCTGGAGCCGGAGGTGCGCCACTACCTGAACGATCGCTACGCGGGCAGCGACACGCGGGATCGCACCCAGTATTCCGCCTGGGTGAAAGTGCAGATGCCGCTCTATCAGGGCGGCGGCCTCACCGCCCGGCGTAACGCCGCCGGACATGCGGTGGAGGCGGCACAGTCCACCATTCAGCGCACGCGCCTGGATGTCCGCCAGAAACTGCTGGAAGCCCGCAGCCAGGTGATGAGCCTGCAAAGCACGCTGCAAATTCAGGGTCGCCAGGAGGCGCTCAGCGCCCGCACCCGCGAACTGTACCAGCAGCAGTATCTGGACCTCGGCTCGCGCCCCCTGCTCGACGTGCTCAACGCCGAACAGGAGGTTTATCAGGCGCGCTTCACCCAGCAGCAGACCGTTGGTCAGCTGCACCAGCTACAGCTCAACTGCCTGTATAACACCGGGCAATTGCGTCATGCGTTCGACCTTGATAACCGCACCATCCAGACCGTGGAGATCCAGCCATGAAGCAGCGTGATATCCCGCAAGGTGAAAACATGACGGATGCGGCCCTGGCCCAGTGGGCGCAGGCCTTTGGCTTTATCGCCACCCGCTACCGCGTCGCCTGCTCGCCCGGCGCGCTGATCGCAGGCGCACCGTGGCTCAAAGGCAAACCGATGGTGCCCGCCCTCACCCAACTGGCGCGTGAGGCGGGGCTGTCGTTTCAGCTGCTCACCGCTGACCAGCAGTCAATCAACAGCTGGCGTCTGCCGGTGGTGGTGGCGCTGAATGACGGCCGGGTCGGGGCGATCGAGCACTTCGACGGCGACGATACGCTGGAAGTCAGCTTCTTCGACGATCAGACCTACACCAACCGGCTGTCGATGACGGCCATGCTGCCCGCTATCCGCCACGTCATTGCCCTGCGTCCCCTTGCCGCGCTGAAGGACAGCCGCGTGGATGCCTATATCTCAAAATATCGCCCGGACTGGCTCTACCGGCTGGTGATGCGCGATCTCCGCCCCTACAGCTGGGTGATGCTCGCCGCGCTGTTTATCAACGTGCTGTCGCTTTCCGGGATCGTCTTTTCCATGCAGGTCTATGACCGGGTGATCCCCGCCCAGTCCTACCCGACGCTGTACGTCCTGACCATCGGGGTGCTGATCGCCACCCTGTTTGGCTTCGTGCTGCGCGTGGCGCGCGGCCACATTATGGATCTGCTCGGCAAGCGCTCGGATATGCGCGTCTCGGATCGCGTCTTCGGCCACGCGCTGCGGCTGCGCAACAGCGCGATTCCCCGATCCACCGGGAGCTTTATCTCACAGCTGCGCGAGCTGGAGCAGATCCGCGAGATGGTCACCTCGTCCACCATCTCGACGATTGTCGACCTGCCCTTCTTTTTACTGTTCGTGGTGGTGCTGGCGATCATCGCCCCGCAGCTGGCGTGGATCGCCCCGGTCGCGGCGGTGATCATGGTTCTGCCCGGCCTGCTGCTGCAGAAGAAGCTGGCGGAGCTGGCAAAGCAGTCGGCCCATGAATCAACCCTGCGCAACGCGGTGCTGGTGGAAAGCGTGCAGGGGCTGGAGGACATCAAGCTGATGCAGGCGGAAAACCGCTTTTTGCAGCAGTGGAACAGCTATATCCAGATCACAGCGGAATCCGGCCTGCGCACCCGCGAGCTGACGCAGAACCTCATCAGCTGGGGGATGACCATCCAGAGCCTGGTTTACGCCGCCGTGATTGTGGTCGGCGCGCCGATGGTGATCGACGGCACCCTGACCACCGGCTCGGTGGTCGCCGCCTCGATGCTGGCCTCCCGCATGATCGCCCCGATGGCGACGCTGTGCGGCGTGCTGGCCCGCTGGCAGCAGGTCAAAGCGGCAAAAGAGGGGCTGGACAGCATCATGCAGCTCCCCACCGAAAACCAGCGCGAGGAGACGCCGATCCGCCAGGACGTGCTGCGCGGTCACTACCTCTTTGAGCAGGCGCAGTTCCGCTATCAGCCGGACGATCCGCGCATGGCGCTGCGCATTAACCGCCTGGAGATCGTGCCGGGTGAGAAAGTAGCGATCCTCGGGCGCAACGGCGCGGGCAAATCGACCCTGCTGCAGGCGATGGCGGGCGGGATGGATCTGGCGGCGGGCGAGCTGCGGCTCGACGGCTTCAGCCTGCCGCATCTCGACGTGGCGGACGTGCGGCGCAACGTCGGCTTTATGACCCAGAACGCGCGGCTGTTTTACGGCACCCTGCGCGAGAACATCACCCTCGGCATGCCGCGCGCCACCGACGAAGAGATCTTCGAGGCGCTGGAGCTGACCGGCGCGGCGGGCTTCGTGCAGAAGCTGCCCAAGGGGCTGGACTACCCGATCATGGAAAACGGCGTGGGGCTCTCCGGCGGGCAGCGTCAGTCGATTTTGCTGGCGCGGATGCTGCTGCGCGATCCGAATATCGTGCTGATGGATGAACCCACCGCCTCGCTGGACGAGCACACCGAGCGGGAATTTATCCAGCGGCTGGGCGACTGGCTCGGGCACCGCACCCTGATCGTCGCCACCCATCGCGTACCGGTGCTGGAGCTGGTGGAGCGCGTGGTGGTGTTGAAAGAGGGCATGCTGGTGATGGATGCGCCAAAAGCCCAGGCGCTGAGCAACAGCCGCATGCAGCAGCAACAGCAGCAACAGGCAGCAACCGGACGGGAGTGGAAAAATGAAAATCAGTCAGCGTGACGTGGCGGCAATGGACGATCTGGATAACGCCCTCGACTCCGAAAGCGGCTACACCGGCGCGCGTCGGATCGTGATCTTCTCGCTGCTGATGTTTGTGGTGCTGGGGGTCTGGGCGTGGTTTGGCGTGCTGGATGAGGTGTCAACCGGATCGGGGAAAGTGATCCCCAGCTCGCGCGAGCAGGTCTTACAGTCTCTCGACGGCGGGATCCTCACCGAGCTGAACGTCCACGAGGGCGATCAGGTGCAGGCCGGGCAGGTGCTGGCGCGGCTTGATCCGACCCGTTCCGAGTCAAACGTCGGCGAAAGCGCGGCGCGCTACCGCGCCTCGCTGGCCTCCAGCGCCCGCCTCTACGCCGAGGTAAACGATCTGCCGCTGAAATTCCCGCCGTCCCTGGCGAAATGGCCGGATCTGATTGCCGACGAAACCCGGCTGTACAACTCGCGCCGCGCGCAGCTGGAGGATACCCAGCGGGAGCTTCGCGCCGCGTTAGATCTGGCGAATAAAGAGCTGGCCATTACCCAGCGGCTGGTGAAAACCGGGGCCGCCAGCCACGTGGAGGTGCTGCGCCTGCAGCGGCAGAAAAGCGATCTGGAGCTGAAGCTCACCGACGTGCGTTCGCAGTATTACGTCCAGGCCCGCGAGGCGCTCTCCAAGGCCAATGCGGAAGTGGATATGGTTTCGGCGATCCTCAAGGGCCGCCAGGATTCCGTCACCCGTCTGACGGTTAAATCGCCGGTGCGCGGGATCGTCAAAAACATCAAGGTCACCACCATCGGCGGGGTAATCCCGCCCAACGGCGAGCTGATGGAGATTGTGCCAGTGGACGATCACCTGCTGATCGAAACCCGACTCTCGCCGCGTGATATCGCTTTTATCCATCCGAACCAGGAAGCGCTGGTCAAAATCACCGCCTACGACTACGCCATTTACGGCGGGCTGCACGGCGTGGTCGAGACCATTTCCCCGGACACCATTCAGGACGAGGCCAAGCCGGAGGTGTTTTACTACCGGGTGTTTATCCGCACCAGCCAGGATTACCTGGTCAATAAGGCGGGCAGGCATTTCTCGATTGTGCCGGGGATGATTGCGACGGTGGATATTAAAACCGGCGAGAAAACGGTGCTGGATTACATGATTAAACCGTTCAACCGGGCGAAAGAGGCGCTGAGGGAGCGGTAGTCAATCGCCGGGTAGCGGCTGCGCCTTACCCGGCCTACATGGTTTTCTCCCTCTCCCTGCGGGAGAGGGTTGGGGTGAGGGCATCAGACCGGAACCCGGGCGACATACACTCCAACATAGCGCGCAAATTTCCCGATAAAGACGCCGGCAAACACGCCGCCGGAGACGATCGCCAGCGCGCTCATGGCGGGCTGCTGCATCGTCTGGGGAGAGATCGCGCTCATCACGCCCAGCACATACTTCACCCCGAACGCCAGCATCATAAACGGCAGCGCGGTGTAGTCGGCCTGCCGGTAAAGGCTGCGCGGCGCCTCTGCGCGGGTAATCACAGCCAGCTTGATCAGGACATACCCCAGCGCGGCACCGGCAAGGATCCCCGCCGTCCACAATGCAACAGTCCCGGGAGTCAGCGTGCGATAGACTATCAGATCGTAAATATCCCAGATAAGAAAGATGCCCGGAATAATGGCAAGCCGCTCCAGCGTCACGGTGGCGGGCCGTCGGGCTTTAATGCCACGGGAGATAAGGAAGATAAACAGCACCCACACCCAGACGGGCGTGTGCGTCACAACACCGATCAGAAATTCAAACATGGAGATCTCCATGGACGATTGCGGCCCGTGCCGCCCTGAACGCGTATTGCGCATAACGGCAAAACCACCGTTATGCGCAGGTCTTTTACAGCGATTTTTTCAGGCGTCGAACCGCTTCTATCAGCTGCTCATCCGTTGGGGTGACGAATGACATGCGCAGCGTTGTCTGGTCCGGCTCGTTGCAGTAGAAAAATTCGCCCGGTACAAAGACTACGCCGTTACTTAAGGTTTTTTCCAGCCAGCGGGTAGTGTTCATGCCGTTGTTCATTTTCGCCCACAGGAACATGCCCCCCTTCGGCTTGTGGAACGACATCACGTCGCCCAGCTCGGCTTCCAGCTCCGTGGCGAACGTCCGGTATTTCTGGCGATAGGCCTCGCGGATCGTTTTAATCTGATCGGCCAGACGGCCGGTCTTCAGGTACTCGTACGTCATCAGCTGCGACAGCGTGCTGGTGTGCAGATCGGTGGTTTGCTTAAGGTTCACCACCGCGCGCTTCAGCCACTCCGGTACCACCACCCAGCCCACGCGGGTACCCGGCGCGAGGATTTTAGAGAAGGTGGAGGTATACACCACGTTCTCTTCGTTGCCGATATCTTTGGCATGGGCAATTAACGGGCGGAAGACGTCATCGGTATAGTTAATTTCGCTGTACGGATCGTCTTCGATAATCACGAAGTCATAGCGCTTCGAGAGTGCCACCAGCTGTTTACGGCGCGCCTCAGACAGCGTAACGCCACCTGGGTTACCAAAGGTTGGAACGATATAGACCGCTTTGATGGTTTTCTTTGCCACCAACGCCTCAAGTTCATCGACCTTCATACCGTCACCGTCGGTGCCGACGGATTCAAAGTTGGCCTGCGCCAGGCCAAAGACCTGCAGCGCAGCAAGATAGGTTGGACGCTCAACGACAACCGTATCGCCCGGATTCATTAACGCGCGCGCCAGCACGTCCAGAGATTGTTGAGAGCCAGAGGTAATGACGACATCATCGGCCTTACAGGTGATGCCGCGCCCCTCGCAGATGCGTTTAATTTCCTCGCGCAGCCCCGGCACGCCTTCCGTCAGGCCATACTGGAATGCTTCCCCAAAATGCTGCGATAAGACGGCATCAGAGGCAATTTTCAGCCCTTCGCGATCGAACAGGTCCGGGTTTGGGATACCCCCACCCAGCGAAATCACGCCCGCCATTTTGCTATGTTTTAATAATTCACGGATGGCAGAGGATTGCAGGCCCTGCGCGCTGCGGGCGAGTTTGTTTGCAGACATTCTTTGATTACCTTCTTTTTTTATATTGTGCCCAATCTTAGCAGAATATGGGCAATAAATTCCGTCAGCTTAGGCAGCGGCCGCAAATCCTGACGCCACAGTAAATGCACCGGCCTCGGCGCGGGCGTGAACGGTTCCATTACCCGAACCAGCCTGCCGCTTGCCAGCTCTTCCGCCACCAGCACCTCCGGCTGCAGCAACAGCCCCGCCCCCGCGCGCGCCGCCATGCGTAAGCCATAGCCGTCATTGCATCGTAAAACGGCATCGCGCTTCCAGCGCACCTCCCCTTCCACGCCCGGCAGCCGCCACTCGTTGCGCGCGGTCCACACCGTGTGCGAAAGACAGAGGTGATCCACCAGATCGTCTGGCGTTTGCGGCGTGCCGTGTTGCGCTAAATAGTCCGGCGCGGCACAGATCACCATGTTGTAGGGGCACAGGTATTTCGCCACCAGATCGTCATTACGAATGTCGCCAATGCGAATGGCCAGATCGACGCCCTCTTCCACCAGATCGACCATCCGGTTAGTCAGATCCAGCTCGATGCGTACCTCCGGGTAGCGCTGCAAAAAGGATGCCGTCAGCGGGGCGATCGCGCAGCCGCCAAACGACGTAGGCGCCGTGATGCGCAGGGTGCCTGACGGCGTGGCACGCAGCCGTTCAACCGCGCTTTCGGCAATCGACACCTGCTCCAGAACCCGTCGGGCTTCTTCAAAATAGACGCGTCCGGCATCCGTCAGGCTCTGGCGGCGCGTGTTACGCTCCAGCAGTCGGGTGCCCAGCTGTGCTTCCAGCAGCGCAACGTATTTGCCCACCATCACCGCCGACATCTCCAGCCGCGCCGCCGCGCCGGTGAAGCTGCCGCTTTCCACCACGGCAATAAACGTCTCCATGCTGCGAAGCTTATCCATATTCCAAACCTCTGGTTAGCAATCTTCTAACTTTAGCCCAGTTTATCCGACTTTTAATTTATTAAAGAATGAAGGCTCACAACATAAGGAGTCGGCTATGAAAATCGTCATTATTGGTGCCAGCGGTACGGTCGGTCGTGCGGTAACGGATGAGCTGAGTCGTCGCCACGAGGTCATCCGCGTGGGCCGCACGCAGGGCGACGAGCAGGTGGATATCACCTCGCAGGCGAGCGTTCAGGCGCTGTTTGAGAAAATCGGCCCGGTGGATGCCATTGTGTCCGCCAGCGGCGGCCTCTACTTCGGCCCGCTCGCGACCATGAAGGACAGTGACTTCAACCAGGGCCTGCAGGATAAGCTGCTCGGGCAGGTGCGTCTGGCGCTGACCGGCCAGCACTACCTGAACGAAGGCGGCTCGATTACGCTGATAAGCGGGATCGTGGCGCACGAGCCGATTGCGCAGGGGGTAAATGCCACCACGGTGAACGCGGCGCTGGAAGGGTTTGTTCGCGCCGCAGCCTGCGAACTGCCGCGCGGGATCCGCATCAACCTGATTAGCCCAACGGTGCTCACCGAATCGGTCGACACGTACGATGGCTTCTTCCCGGGCTTCGAAAGCGTGCCTGCCGCCACGGTGGCGCAAGCCTATCGTCGCAGCGTGGAAGGCGTGCAGACCGGGCGGGTGTACAAGGTCGGCTACTGAGCCTTGCGGGCGGCGATCAGCACCAGCATCGGGCGCTCCGCCTCTTCGGCCAGCGCGGGCCAGGCGTCAATCTGCGCCTGCGTTGGCCCCCATTCGTTGACGTTGCTTATCGTTAATCCGGCTTTAATCAGCGCGTTAAGCGTGGTGCCCAGCGTACGATGGTATTTGATCACCCCGTCCGCCAGCCAGTTGCTGACGCGCTGGCCTTCGTCCTGATAATGATTCACGCCCCAGAACCGCTCGCCGTTATCATCGGTCAGCCAGCCCTGACGCGAGGCGCAGGTGTAAATCGGGTGCTCCATGGAAAAGACCAGCCTCCCGCCGGGCTTGAGCGCGCGCTGAACCCTGGCAAATAACGTGTCCAGTTCCGGAAGGTAATGCAGCGCCAGCGAGCTGTAGACGAGGTCGAGGCTGCTTTCGTCGAGCTTGAGAGCGTCCAGATCGCTCCGCTGATAGTGAATCTGTGGGTCCACCGTAAGCTCCGCTGCGCGGGCGAGCATCTTTTCGGAGATATCAACGCCCGTGACCTCAGAGGCGCCCAGTTCGCGCGCGGCGCGGCAGAACCAGCCGTAGCCGCAGCCGAGATCGACAACCGCTTTGCCGGTTAAATCGGGCAGCATGGCCTTAAGCGCGGGCCACTCCGGCGCACCGTCCAGCCCCTGCACCGAGCGCGGAAGCTGGGCGTAGCCTTCGAAAAACGCCGGGTTGTCGTAGATGTTTTGTGCCATGGCAGATCCCTCTTTAATAATGTGACGCCCAGTATAAAACATTGCCGGGTGGCGCTGCGCTTACCCGGCCTACGATTTGAGGGTTTCAGTAGGCCGGGTAAGGCGAAGCCGCCACCCGGCTCGCTTTTAGCCCACCGTACCCCAGACCAGATTGCCCTTATGGAACGTCGCGGTGCGCGGGGAGATGCGCGCCACGGCTTCGGCGGAACAGGAGGCGTTCACCAGCACAAAGCTGGCGTCGTCCTGCGCTTTCGGCCAGACGCGTTCGCCTTTGTCGTTCAGCGGCAGCACGTCGCCGGTCGCAATTCCCAGCGCGCGGGAGAGCGTCTGCTCGTTCGGGCGGATATAGAGCTGGGCGTAGAGATTCGCTTTTTCCAGCATGTCCCCTAAACCGTACGGTGACCAGTGGTCGATCACGCTGTCGGTGCCGGTCATCACAAACACGCCTTTATCGCGCAGCTGCTTCAGCGGCATATGCAGGGTGCCAATCGGCACGGTGGAGGCGATAGTCACCTGCTGCGCCGCCATGCGGGTAGCAATCTCATCCACCTGCTGCTCGTTCAGCGTGGCCAGCGCGAAGGCGTGGCTGATGGTCAGCTTGCCCTTCAGCGCCGGCGTTTTCTCCACCGTTTCGACCATGTAGTTCACCGCCGCCACGCCCGCCGGGCTGCTTTCGTGCAGGTGAATGTCCACCCCTTTGTCGTAGTCCAGCGCAATCTGGAACATCAGATCGAGGGATTTCTCCATCGCCCCGTCGACGTTGGTCGGGTCCAGCCCGCCCACGTAGTGTGCCCCGGCCTGCATCGCCTCGCGCATCAGCTTTTCGGAATTCGACAGCAGCAGGCCGTGCTGCGGAAACGCCACGATCTCGCAGTCAAATCCGGGCTTGCGGCGCGCCAGCACCGCCTGCAGGTTTTCGAGATTTTTCAGGCCGGAGGTCGGCTCGATATTGCAATGGCTGCGGGCGAGGGTGGAGCCTTTCGACTGGATCAGGTCGATCAGCTTTTCCGCACGCTCCTGGGTGTAGGGCTGGAGCTCAGGCAGCAGCTTCTGTTCCAGGCGGATCATATCCTGAATGGTGGTGCCCGCCGGGCGGTTAAGGGAACGCCACGGGCCGCCGTAAAAGGTTTTATCCAGGTGAATGTGCATGTCGCGCATCGCCGGAAGCATCAGCTTTTTACCCGCGTCGTAGTGCGGCAGGGTCGCGTCGGCGTGGCTGCCGTTATCGCGCAGGGCGACAATTTTCCCGTCTTTGATCTCCAGCGTTTTCAGCTCGGTGCGGGTGCTCGTCGCCACGTTGCCGTCGAAGTTAAACCCGGCTTCGAGCAGCACGTTGTCCAGATAGTAATGTTTCGCGGTGATGGTCATCGGTTTACCCGTCTCGCAGGTTGGTTTTGCGGAGTCGGCAGCATACGCGACGGAACCGGTCGCGCCAAACAGCGCGCAGGCGGTCACCATTTT
The DNA here is from genome assembly GCF_000286655.1 of Enterobacter sp. SST3. Classification (NCBI taxonomy): domain Bacteria; kingdom Pseudomonadati; phylum Pseudomonadota; class Gammaproteobacteria; order Enterobacterales; family Enterobacteriaceae; genus Enterobacter; species Enterobacter sp. SST3. Next base: position 98,900 of record NZ_ALNS01000027.1, read on the forward strand.
GCCGCTCTGGCTGATGAATTCACGGCGGCTTTTATTTTCACTCATCTTATCTTCCTTCATTAATAATATGGGTACCGGTTTCCCCGCGCAGCGCGGCGGGCAGGCAGTCCGGCGAGGTGATAATCACGCGCTTGCCGCCGTGGTGTAAAAACGCCAGCGAGGCGACGATTTTGGGCAGCATGCTGCCCGCCGGGAAATGGCCCTCGTCTTTGTAACGCGTCATCTGCGCCACGCTCACCGCGTCCAGCGCCTGCTGGTTTGGCTTGCCGAAGTTGATGCACACCTTCTCCACGCCGGTGGTGATCACCAGCACGTCGGCGCGGATCTCGCGCGCCAGCAGCGCGGTGGAGAGATCTTTATCAATCACCGCGTCGACGCTCTGGTAATCGCCCTGCTCAGTGCGCACCACCGGAATACCGCCGCCGCCCGCGCCAATCACCACAAAGCCTTTTTGCGTCAATGTCTTGATCGCATCGGCCTCGACAATGCGCAGCGGCTGTGGGGAGGCCACCACGCGACGATAGCCCCGGCCAGAATCCTCAACAAAGTGCCAGTCCGGGTGCGCGCGCTGCAGCTCGTCGCGCTGCGCCTCGTTGAAGAACGCGCCGATCGGCTTCGTGGGGTGCGTGAAACCCGGATCGTTTTTATCCACCTCCACCTGCGTGACGACCGTGACCGCTTTTTGCTCCCCGCGTGCGGCCAGACGGTTGTTCAGCGCCTGCTGAATGAGGTAGCCGATGCCGCCCTGGGTGTCCGCCACGCAGTTTGCCAGCGGGGTCAGCGGGAGCCCTTCCCGCTCGTGGGCGATTTCGGCGCGGCGCAGATCCAGCCCCACCTGCGGACCGTTGCCGTGGGTGAGCACGATGTCATAGTCGGAGGCCAGCATTTCGAGCACCGACTCTGCCACCGCTTTAACCGCCTGCGCCTGATGTTCAATCGACTGGCTGGCGTTGTCTTTGATAATGCTGTTGCCGCCGATGGCAACGACCATAAGCTCTTTCATACGTGCTCCTTCGCAACAGTACCCGACGCAGCGCTCGTCACTTCCCGGCTGTCGAGAAAATGCTTCACCACAAACATGCCGCCCATCATCAGATACGCGGTGACGAACATCAGCGAACTGCCTTCGGCAAAGCCCACCACCGGCGCGTGGATCACCCCGAACAGCGCCAGCAGTGCCCCGCCCGCGGCAGCCACGGCGCCGCGCAGCGGTTTATTGATGATGGCGAAAATGGCGATACAGCCCCAGAGCATACTGGCGAGCGGTGCCCCGTTCCCCAGATGGACGAGTCCTTCGTAGTAGATCCCTTTGCTGTGCAGCACGTCGGTGCCGATTTTGGCGGCATTCGTGCCCGCCGCCCCCATCACGCTGTTCATCATGGTCAGCGCCCAGTTGGCGATCCACGGGAACAGGCAGATGAAGATCACCGGCACTTCCACCTTCGGCGTCTCCCTCACCACCTGGTTGGCGGTGACCACGCCGATAAACACCAGAATCGGTACGATGGCGGTCATCGGGATGATGGCGAGCATAAAGGCTCCCAGCCCGAACAGCGGCACGATGAACATGGTCACGCCGGATGCTAGGGTGTAGCCGATGCTGGCCCCCATCGCTTTCCAGCCGGGATGGCCGACGTAGACCGTCACCGGGAACGGGTTGCCCATCAGGCAGCCGAGCATCGACGCCAGACCGTTCGCCAGCATCACCTTGCGCGTCGGGTATTCATCCCCCGCCGCGTGAGCGCTTTCGATGTTCTCCAGGTCAAAGATGTAGTTCGCCAGACCCAGCGGCACGGCAGAGGCCAGATACGGCAGCGCGTGCGGCAAGCCCTGCAGGAAACCTTCCACGTGCACCTGCGGCGGGTTAAAGCCGAACGATGACATGGACGCTTTGATCGCTTCCGGGCTCTGCAGGCCGGAGATCCACGCCAGGGCCGTACCGGCAATCAGCAACAGCAGACCGGTCGGGATTTTGGCGAAAATCGGCTTTTTACCGAACCAGTTAATAAAGATCAGCAGCAGCACGATAAACGACACGGTGGGCGCTTCGAACGCCTGCAGCATCGGGTTCATCGCCAGCAGCAGCAGGCCCAGGCCGGAGAGGCACGACAGCAGCACGGTGCGCGGGATCATCTTGCGGATGGTTTCCCCTAAAAACGAACCGCCCGCCAGGATCATCGCCTCCACGAAGCACCACACCAGGCCAATCTGAATCGCGAACTCCGCATCGCCCGTTTGCTGATAGACCGGCATCAGCACCAGGAAGGTCACGGTAAAAATGGACGGCGCGCTGGGGCCGGACGGCAGCGCAGTGACGTCCGTGCGCCCGGTCTGGCGCGCCATCTGCATGCCGAACCACGCATAGCAAATACTCGCGGCCAATACCGCCAGCCCGAAGGCTGGCGCAATGCGTCCATAAACAATCTCCTTCGGGATGCCGACGACAAAAATGAGCAACCCCATCATGGTCAGCAGATTGGTCAGGTTGTTGGTCATCAACCCGAAATACGCCGCCCAGTCACCTCTTTTCCACTCCAGTTTCATGTTTTTCATGGATGCATGCCTTATAAAAAGTAGCGATCGCGGAAGGTCAACAGCGCCTTTTCAAAACAGCTAAACGGCGGGTGAACGATGCCCGCCCCTATCATGCCGATGCCCGCATCTTTATGGGCAATGGCGGTGTTAATCACCGGCAGAATGCCGCTGCCCGCGACCTTCGTGATGTCGATGGCCGTCGGGATCCCCATAAAGGAGAGCAGCGGAATGGTGACGTTCGGGTTTTCACCGAGGGTGATTTCTCGCATCTGACGGGAGAAGTCGATGGCTTCCTCCACCGTGCCGCCCACCAGCGCCACGATTGCCGGGGCCGTCGCCATCGCAAAGCCGCCGATGCCGTAGGTTTCGGTGATCGCGCTGTCGCCGATGTCCAGCCCGGAATCCTCCGGCTTATAGCCCGCGAACATCGGGCCAATCACCTGCTGCGCCGGGCCGGTGAACCACTGCCCCGGCAGGCCGGAAACGCGTAGGCCGAACTCGTAGCCGTTACGCGCCATGGTGGTAACCACGGTGCTGTATTCAATGCCGTGGGCGGCGTCCAGCGCGGCTTTACACATCGCCATCCACGTCGGGCCGGAGAAGTAGTCGCTGCTGGCGACAAACTCGAACACCTCGCGCTGCTGCTCAACCGGATAGCCCGCCTGGATCAACCCCGGGGTCAGCGCCTGGATCAGCAGCGTGGTGCCCGCATTGTTGCGGTTGTGGCACTCGTCGCCCATGTGCAGCGCCTGGGCCAGCATCAGGCGCAGGTCGATTTCGCCGATAATCTTCATCGCGTCGCGCAGCATCGGGCCGAGCACGTCGCGCATCCAGTTCAGACGATCGATCACGCTCTGGTCGTTGGCCCCCATGCGCAGGATCTTCGCCATCTGCTCGCTGAGGTTGGTGAAGGCGCGGTTGCCGTAGGTTTTGTTCTCAACAATGTGCATAAACATCGACGCAGAGGTGACGCCCGCCATCGAGCCCACGCAGTCGTGCTCGTGGCACGGCGAGAAGGCGATCTCCCCTGAGGCGGCAAGCCGTGCCGCGTCGTCCAGGTCCGTCGCCAGACCTTCAAACACCAGCGCCCCGGTGACCGCGCCCTTCATCGCGCCGCACATGTTTTCCCAGGAGACTGGCGGACCAGCGTGCAGAATGGTGGTGCGGGTCATCCCCGGCACAACGTTAATCGCCTGGTCATAGCCCACCAGCACCGGATGGGACTGGATAATGCGCTCGAGGGCGATTTGGTTGGCGGCGGCGATCTTCTCCGCCAGCGGTTTTTCCGCCAGCTGATCCAGCGCTTCCACCACCTGCATATTGCCCTGCCCCGGCGGCGTCCAGTCGAGCGGGGTCACGGGTACGTGCTGCTTTTTAAGATCGTCGCTGAACATCGCAATGCCGACGTTAATGACGTTCAGCGGCTGGTTAAATAAGGTGGTCATTATGCGTTCTCCCCTTTGCAGACAAATTCGCGTGCGAGTAATCCGGTATTGGTGCTGCTGCTGGCCCAGATGACGCCTGCGTCGGTCAGCATCTGGCACTGCTGCGCCAGCGACTGCGGATCCTGATCGGTGCCGAGCACGTAGCCGAGGATCTCAAGCGGACGGTTATCGGCCTTCGCGATAGCCTGCGCCTCTTTGATCGCGTCGATCATCACCCCTACCGGATCCTCATGCGCGCCGAAGCCCAGCACGAAGTCCATCACGATGACGCCCACTTCCGGATCGCGCGCCTCCTGCAGCAGGCGGCTGATGCGGTTGGTCGGGTCGATCATCGGGTGCGGCTTGCCGTTGGTGAACTCATCGTCGCCAAAGTCGAGGAAGGTATGGGCTTTACTGACGCTTATGTCGCTCAGGCGCATAGCCGGATCCGGCTGGATGTTGCTGTAAACGTCGTCGAATTTCGCAAGCGCCGCAAACATCGCCTCGTCGCACAGGGTGCCGCCGCAGAACAGGCCGCGAATGTACTTCTGCTGCGGGGTCAGGCGGGCGCGCACCTCTTCGATCAATGGCCAGTTGAGCGGGTGCAGATCGAGGGACTCTTTTTTGATGCCGGTAAGCAGAACGGCCTTCAGCGCCGCCTCTTTGGTGCCGCGCGCAAACTGCAGTCCGTCCTCATCGGCGGGCGGTTCATTGCGCCCGAGGAAACAAACAATGACGGGCTTGCGGCAGGCGCGCGCGCGGGCCAGCACTTTTTCGGCAACCGCGGGCGCAGGCGGCTTGGAGATCAGCGCAATCACCTCTGTGCCCTCGTCGGCTTCCAGCATGTCGATGGCGTCGAGCATCATCAGGCCGCCGATCTTCTCGCTAAGATCGCGCCCGCCGGTGCCAATCAGCTGCGACACGCCACCGCCGAATTCATGGATGCGCACGCTCAGCTCCTGGCTGCCGGTGCCGGACGCGCCGACGATGCCAATCGGCCCGCGACGCACCGCGTTGGCGAAGCACAATCCCGCGCCGTTGATGATGGCGGTGCCGCAGTCCGGCCCCATCATCAGCAGCCCTTTCTTATGCGCCAGCTGTTTCAGCGCCAGCTCGTCGTCGAGCGACACGTTATCGGAGAAGAGCATCACGTTGAGATCGTGTTCCAGCGCCTGGCGCGCTTCGCGGGCAGCGAAGGTGCCGTTGACGGAAATCACCGCGAGGTTGCTCTCCGGGCGATGTTTTTTGGCGCTGGCAATCGTCGCGTAGCGCGCTTCATGGGAGCCCGCGCTCTCTTTACGCGTAAACAGCGCTTCGATGGCCGCCAGGGTTTCATCATTTGCCGCGTCGCCTTTAATGACGATCATCAGGTCGCCGTTTTTCGCCTCATTTAATTCCGGCGTTAACAGCCCGAGGTTTTTTAATACGCCCTTATTCATTTCCGTCGCCATGGCGACAAAGGCCTGCTCGACGCCCGGCAATTTATTGGCTTTGGTGGAAACGGACATTAATGACACGGAGTCAAAATACGTATTCTTTTTAATCACGATTTTCGTTGGCATTATTTGCACCTGTTTGCGGATAAAAGGGGGCCGCCGTCGCGCAAAATGCACGTCGGTAAAAATGCTTTTTTAAATTAGCGGCCAGCCGGAACGGGCTGACCGGTCGTCTTACGCGCCCGCCGCCAGCAGCAGGTCGGCAATCTCAGTGAAGCCTTTCTCCCGCGCCAGTTCGAGCGGGGTTTTGCCGTATTTGTCGGTCATGTGCGGATTCGCGCCGTGATCCAGCAGCAGCTTCACAATCTCTTGCTGTTTCGCACCGCCGTCGTTTAACACAATGGCTTCCAGCAGCGGCGTCCAGCCGACAAAGTTGGTGTGGTTAACGTTAATGTCGGTTTTTTCCAGCAGCTCGCGCACGATCTCCACGTGCCCTTTTTCACTGGCAGGGGTAATGCCCACGCCGCCGAAGCGGGTAAGGCGGTCGAGATCCGGATTCGCGGGTAATACCAGCCGCAGGAGGGTTAAATCGTTCGTCAGGCAGCTGATCAGGAAGGGGTTAAAACAGGTCTGGTCCTGTTTATCAATATCTGCCCCGGCGGCAATTAATAACGCCACGCAGGAATAGTGTTTTTTCAGGCTGGCAATCGTAACGGCGGTTCTTTTCTGGCGGTTAGTGGCGTTAATATCCACGCCTTTTTCCAGACAGGCTTTTAGCGCATCGCTATTTCCCTCTTCTGCCGCCAGCAGAAATTCCGTAACCAGTTCAGTTGCAGACATATTCAGACTCCCGATGTTTTATTGCTCTTGACCCGAGAATAGCAACAGCCTGGTCATAAAAGAATCCGCTTAAAAATGATTCATCGACAGTGAATTCATTGTTGAGATAAATTCAACAGTCGGGATAAAACGTGCGTCCGTGCAACCTTTTTCTTATGTTTAACCGCTTTTTAGCGCCTCAGGCTGAATTATCCTTATGGTTGAAAAAGCCTTGCATGACGCGGCTCTGCGTAAAGAGTCAGAACTGTGATCGGCTTCAAATGTGTTGTAAAGGCGTTGTTAAAATATGTTCAAAACTGATGACTGAGGAAGCTGTGATATGAATTCCATCTTTACCGAAGAGAACCTGCTGGCCTTCACCACCGCCGCCCGCTTCGGCAGCTTCAGCAAGGCGGCTGCCGAGCTGGGGGTCACCACCTCCGCCATCAGTTACACCATCAAGCGGATGGAAACCGGGCTGGACGTGGTGCTGTTTGTGCGTAACACGCGCAGCATTGAGCTGACCGAGTCCGGGTTCTACTTTTACCGCAAAGCCACCGACCTGCTTAACGATTTCCACGCCATCAAGCGCGGGATTGATACCATTTCACAGGGCATCGAGGCGCGGGTGCGCATCTGTATCAACCAGCTGTTATATACGCCGCGCCATACCGCGCGGCTGCTCCAGGTGCTGAAAAAGCAGTTTCCGACCTGCCAGATCACCGTCACCACGGAGGTCTATAACGGCGTGTGGGATTCGATCATCAACAACCAGGCCAATATCGCCATTGGCGCGCCGGACACGCTGCTCGACGGCGGCGGAATTGACTACACCGAGATCGGCGCCATCCGCTGGGTGTTTGCCATTGCGCCGGCGCATCCGCTGGCGTTCGTTCCGGAACCGATAGCGGAGAGCCAGCTGCGCCTGTATCCCAACATCATGGTGGAAGATACCGCACACACCATTAACAAGAAGGTGGGCTGGCTGCTGCACGGCCAGGAGGCGATTCTGGTGCCGGACTTTAATACCAAATGCCAGTGTCAGATCCTGGGCGAAGGGATAGGTTTTTTACCGGAGTATATGGCGCGGGACGCGGTGGAAGACGGGCTGCTGGTGACGCGACGTATCAATAACCCGCGTCAGGACTCGCGCATGCTGCTCGCCACGCAGCATGCCGCGACAGGCCAGGTCACGCGCTGGATCAAACAGCAGTTTGGTCCAGCGGGGGTGCTGACCGATATCTATAGCGATTTACTGTGGCGCGCTTAGCTTTTGCTCTGTACCCAAAATGCGTGAATGAGGCCGGGGAAGTAGCCCAGCAGCGTCAGAAGAATGTTGATGATAAACGCCCAGCCAAGCCCTTTGCCCAACAGCACGCCCAGCGGCGGCAGCAGGATGGTAAAAACAATACGCCAAAAACCCATATTAACACTCCGTTCAAGCTAATCCATTGAAAATAATAGAGAGAACCCTTTCTAAGCATAGCCAGTTTACCTGTCTGCGCCAGTTCCCTGCTCCGCGTTTACCCTCTTTTACGCTTTTGACGCTGGCGTAATGCGCGCAAGTACTTTAGCATTACCTTAATTAAGTAAATGCTAAAGTACTATGACTGAACTTGAACAGCTTCAGGCCAGCGCAGAGCAGGCCGCAACGCTTTTAAAAGCAATGAGCAACCCGCGTCGGCTTCTGATCCTCTGCACGCTGTGCGGCGCCCCCGGCACCAGCGCGGGGGAGCTGGCCCGCGCGACGGGCCTGAGTCCTTCCGCCACGTCGCAGCATCTGGCGCGCATGCGTGAGGAAGGCCTGATCGCCAGCACCCGCGAGGCGCAGCGCATTCTCTATTTCATTAAAAACGACGCGGTGCATCAGCTTATCAGCACCCTGAAAACCCTTTATTGCCCGTAAGGAGCCGCCATGTCACTTCCCCTTCTTTCGCCGCGCGAGGCCAATGCCCGCATCGCCGATGGCGCAAAACTGATTGATATTCGTGATGCCGACGAGTACGCCCGCGAGCATATTCCCGCCGCGCAGTCCGTGCCGCTGGATACCTTACCCGGCGGACTTAAAACGCAGGCGGGCGAAACGGTGATTTTTCACTGCCAGTCTGGCGCACGCACCTCAGGCAATGCCGATCGCCTTGCGCAGGCTGCCGCCCCCGCTCAGGCATTTGTGGTCGAAGGAGGCATTCAGGGCTGGAAGCAGGCGGGTCTGCAGACAATCGAAGACAAAACCCAGCCGCTGCCGCTGATGCGTCAGGTGCAAATCGCTGCCGGGCTGCTCATTCTCTGCGGCGTAGTGCTGGGCTATAGCGTCTCAGACGGCTTTTTCCTGCTCAGCGGCTTCGTGGGGGCCGGGCTGCTGTTCGCCGGTGTGACCGGTTTTTGCGGCATGGCGCGGCTGCTGAAGGTGATGCCCTGGAACCGGCGTACCTCATAAGCAGTAATCGGTGAAATAAGCTGTACCCGGTGTCATACGTGGGCTAAGGTGAAGATCGCTAAAACGATGAGGAGGTAATATGTTTTCTGTCGGTGATTATGTACAACCGCGTAAAGGCGGCCCGAAGCTGAAAGTGCTCGAAGTGAACGGTGAAAGCGTGGTGGCGGTACAGGCCAGCAATGAACAAGGCGAGAAATATACCCTGAAAGCCGCCGAGCTGGCGCCGTATACCGAAGACGGTGATTTCGGCGTCTGCTGAAAAGAGTGCCGGGCGGTATGTTCCGCCCGGTTAACGCATTAGATCAGAAAATCATCCAGTGATTTCCCCTCTGCCAGCGCGCTGGCAATAGGCTTCGGCGTACGGCCCTGGCCGGTCCACGTTTTCTCTTCACCGTTCTGGTCAATAAAGCGGTATTTCGCTTCACGCGGCTTACGCTTTTTCGTGGATTTACCCGTCTGCGCCAGTTCAGAGCCCAGCAGATCGGTCGGTGAAATACCATCGGCTTTCATCCGCTCCAGCAGGGCATTAATTTTCTCCTGCTGCTCGGCTCTCTGCTGCTCTAATTCCGCCAGCTCACTACGTTTCTCTTCAGCAACGACCCTGACTTTTTCCAGCATTTCCTCAAGAACGTCCAGGGATAATTCGCGTGCCATGGCGCGCAGAGTTCGGATATTATTAAGATTCTGTAACGTCAAAGACATATTATTTGAAAACCTTTTGTTTAGGGTAAATAGATAAATCACCGACAGAATAATTCATTTCCGCTGAAATATCTACCCGCGGGCTGCCCTGCCAATAGCGTAAATATGTTTAACTGTCGCCGTTAATATTATCTTATAACGTCTGAGCGATACGCAGGGATTCAATCATCACTGCAATATAAAGGGTCAACCTTAATCAAAATTTCAGCATTCTGCGCTACCCACAAAAGCACTGAATCTCCTTTCAACATCAAGATAGTTAAGCTCATGATTTAAAACCAAAAACCATCGCACGAGACAGATTATAACGAAGCGAACAAAAAACCATCAATTTTAGAGAATTTTGTGGACAAAACGCGATTAAATAAAAATTAATCACTAGTTGTTACTTCAAACGCAGAGATATACGCTATACACGTCAAACAAAACAACCTAAAGCACTAACCGCTTCGGGAAAATCGTTTCTTTTGTGTTCTTCTCAAGGAGTTCAGACATGTTCTCACCGCAATCACGCCTTCGCCATGCTGTGGCGGATACTTTCGCGATGGTTGTCTACTGTTCCGTTGTGAACATGTTGATCGAAATATTCCTCTCCGGAATGTCCTTCGAGCAGTCACTTTCTTCTCGTCTGGTGGCGATTCCGGTCAATATTATTATTGCCTGGCCTTACGGTTTATACCGCGATGCCGTCATGCGCTTCGCGCGGCGTATCAGCCCCGCAGGCTGGGTGAAAAACCTGGCAGACGTTCTGGCCTATGTGACGTTCCAGTCGCCGGTTTACGTGGCCATTCTGTTGACGGTGGGCGCGGACTGGCACCAGATCGCGGCGGCGGTCAGTTCGAATATTGTGATTTCAATGCTGATGGGGGCGGTGTATGGCTATTTCCTCGACTACTGTCGCCGCCTGTTTAAGGTCAGCCAGTACAGCCAGGCTAAAGCGTGATGTGAAGCGACTGGCGCAGGCCAGTCGCAAATTTACTGTACGTCGCCAAACAGTCCCTTCAAAAACCGTTCCAGCGCCATACGCGAGCTGAAACCATGCGGAATACCATAATGCTCATGCGTCTCTCCGCCTAAATAGAGCGGAAATTGCTGATAATGATCGCAGGTTTTAATATCCGAGGCAGGCTCAGCAAATGACAGACTTCTGTCTTTCAGCGTCGGGTGAATAATGAGAGCGGTACGTCCCATTCTTGCTTCACGATTAACGTAAACATAATTCTCGCCACGGCGATATCCATACGCTTTTGGCGTCACCTCATCCATGGTGAATCCCTCTTTTTCAAGAACGCGTGCCACCTCGTCAGGTCGTAAATACATATCTTTTCCTCGTTATCTTTTCCTGCCCGGCAACCTTACAGTATTCAGCATTAGCAGGGCTTTCAGAATAGTCCATAAACTGGCGGATATCGCGTGATGCGCTTCAGATATTAAATTTCTGAACTAAACTGAACGGGAACACAAAATTACGGAGGATCGTATGTTTAACAGACCGAACCGAAACGATATTAACGACGACGCTCAGGATATTCGTAATGATGTCAGCCAATTAGCAGACACGCTGGAAGAGGTGCTGAAATCCTGGGGAAGTGACGCGAAGGACGAAGCGGATGCCGCAAAACGTAAGGCTCAGTCTCTGCTCCGTGAAACCCGCGCACGCCTAAATGGCCGCACGCGTACCACACAGGCTGCCTGCGATGCGGTCAGCTGCGCAACGACCTTCGTACGCGAAAAACCGCTCTGCACGCTCGGCACGGTAGCGGCAGTCGGGATCTTCGTCGGCGCTCTGCTTAGCCTGCGTAAGTAAGCGCGAGCCATCAGCCCCGGTCGCCGCTGGCGCCGGGGCTTTTTAATGCCCGCAAGCCTGAAAAACCCGTACAACCCCCCCTGCCCCGCTGTGCTCATCATCAGGGCATCATCAATCTAAATTTCCCATATCTTGTATGGTTGAAACTTAAGACAACTACATCTAGTATTCCTTTTAGCAAGATACACACAACCTGACGCGATGATTCGCGCCGCTCTCTCATTTTAAATGGAAATACGAATCATGAGCATTATTATTTACACTCGTAACGATTGTGTTCAGTGCCACGCGACCAAACGGGCGATGGAAAGCCGCGGCGTGGCGTTTGAGATGGTGAATATTGACCAGCAGCCCGAGGCCGCCGATACCCTTCGCGCGCAGGGTTTCCGTCAGCTTCCGGTGGTGGTGGCCGGGGAGACCAGCTGGTCTGGCTTCCGTCCGGACATGATCAACCGCATCGCCGCGCAGGCCGCACGGGCATGATTCGGCTGGTCTTCTTCTCCAGCAGCTCGGAAAACACGCTCCGTTTTATGGAGCGCGTCGGGCTGCCTGCGGTGCGCATTCCCCTTAACGAGCGGGAGCGCATCCGGGTAGAAGAACCGTACATTCTGGTGGTGCCCAGCTACGGCGGCGGCGGTACGGCGGGCGCAGTGCCTCGCCAGGTGATCCGCTTTCTGAACGATCCGCATAACCGCGGGCTAATCCGAGGCGTGATCGCGGCGGGGAATCGCAATTTCGGCGACGCCTTTGGCCGCGCCGGAGATGTCATCTCTCAAAAATGCGGCGTGCCGTATCTCTATCGCTTTGAGCTGATGGGGACGCAGCAGGACGTCGAAAACGTGCGTAAAGGAGTGAACGAATTTTGGCAACGACAACCGCAGAACGGGTAATACAGGCGACGCCGGATTACCACGCATTAAACGCGATGCTTAACCTCTATGACCGGGAGGGACGCATTCAGTTTGATAAAGACCGTGAGGCGGTGGACGCCTTTTTTGCCGCCCACGTGCGGCCCAACAGCGTGACCTTCGCGAGCCAGGATGAACGTCTCGACCACCTGGTTAACGAAGGTTACTACGACGCCCGCGTCCTCACCCGCTACGCACGCGCCTTCGTCGTGAAGCTGTTTGAACGCGCCCACGCCAGCGGCTTTCGTTTCCAGACGTTCCTTGGCGCGTGGAAGTTCTACACCAGCTACACCCTGAAGACCTTCGACGGTAAGCGCTACTTAGAAAGCTTTGAAGATCGCGTGGTGATGGTCGCGCTGACCCTGGCGCAGGGCGATGAAGCGCTGGCGCAACAGCTCACCGACGAGATCCTCTCCGGCCGCTTCCAGCCCGCCACGCCGACCTTTCTCAACTGCGGCAAAGCCCAGCGCGGTGAACTGGTCTCCTGCTTCCTGCTGCGTATCGAAGATAATATGGAGTCGATAGGCCGCGCGGTGAACTCGGCGCTGCAGCTCTCCAAACGCGGCGGCGGCGTGGCGTTTCTGCTCTCGAACCTGCGTGAAGCGGGCGCGCCGATTAAGCGCATCGAAAACCAGTCCTCCGGCGTGATCCCGGTCATGAAGATGCTGGAAGATGCCTTCTCCTACGCCAACCAGCTTGGCGCGCGTCAGGGCGCGGGCGCGGTTTATCTGCACGCGCACCACCCCGACATTCTGCGTTTCCTCGATACCAAGCGCGAAAACGCCGACGAAAAAATCCGTATCAAAACCCTGTCGCTCGGCGTGGTGATCCCGGATATCACCTTTAAGCTCGCCAAAGAGAATGCCGACATGGCGCTCTTCTCGCCGTATGACGTTGAGCGGATTTACGGCAAAGCCTTTGGCGACGTGGCGATAAGCGAGCTGTACGACGAGCTGCTGGCCGACGATCGCATCCGCAAAAAAACCATCAACGCCCGCGATTTCTTCCAGACGCTTGCCGAAATTCAGTTTGAGTCCGGCTATCCGTACATCATGTACGAGGACACGGTGAACCGCGCAAACCCAATTGCCGGGCGCATCAACATGAGCAACCTGTGCTCGGAGATTTTGCAGGTCAACAGCGCCTCCCGCTATGACGAGAATCTGGACTACGCGGAGATCGGCAAAGACATCTCCTGCAACCTCGGGTCGCTGAATATCGCCCACACCATGGATTCCCCCGACTTTGGCCGCACGATAGAAACCGCCATTCGCGGGCTGACGGCGGTGTCCGACATGAGCCACATCCGCAGCGTGCCGTCCATCGTGGCGGGCAACGCCGCGTCGCACGCCATTGGCCTCGGGCAGATGAACCTGCACGGCTACCTGGCGCGGGAAGGCATCGCCTACGGCAGCCCGGAAGGGCTGGACTTCACCAACCTCTATTTTTACACCATCACCTGGCACGCGCTGCATACTTCGATGATGCTGGCGCGCGAGCGCAACCAGCGTTTCGCGGGCTTTGAACAGTCGCGCTACGCCAGCGGAGAGTATTTCAGCCAGTATCTGGAAGGCGACTGGCAGCCGAAAACGGCGCGAGTAAGGGAGCTGTTTGCCCGCGCCGGGATCGTCCTGCCGACGCGCGAGATGTGGCAGCGGCTGCGTGATGACGTGATGCGCTACGGCATTTACAACCAGAACCTGCAGGCGGTGCCGCCAACCGGCTCTATCTCCTACATCAACCACGCCACGTCGAGCATTCACCCGATCGTGTCGAAGATTGAAATTCGCAAAGAAGGCAAAACCGGACGCGTTTACTACCCTGCCCCGTTTATGACCAATGAGAACCTGGCTTTGTACCAGGACGCATACGAGATTGGCCCGGAAAAAATCATCGATACCTACGCCGAGGCGACGAAACACGTGGATCAGGGACTGTCGCTGACGCTGTTCTTCCCGGATACCGCCACCACGCGAGACATCAACAAAGCGCAAATTTACGCCTGGAAGAAAGGTATCAAGACGCTCTACTACATTCGCCTGCGCCAGCTTGCGCTGGAAGGCACCGAAATCGAAGGCTGCGTGTCCTGCGCGCTGTAAGGAGAAAGGATGAAACTGTCACGCGTGAGCGCCGTTAACTGGAACAAGATCCAGGACGAGAAAGATCTGGAAGTGTGGAACCGCCTGACCAGCAACTTCTGGCTGCCGGAAAAGGTCCCGCTCTCCAACGATATTCCGGCCTGGCAAACCCTGAGCCACACCGAGCAGCAGCTAACGATCCGCGTCTTTACCGGCCTGACACTGCTGGACACCATTCAGAATACCGTTGGCGCACCGGCTCTGATGGGTGACGCGCTGACGCCGCACGAAGAGGCGGTGATGTCGAACATCAGCTTTATGGAGGCGGTGCACGCCCGCTCCTACAGCTCGATTTTCTCCACGCTGTGCCAGACCAAAGACGTGGACGCGGCCTACGCCTGGAGCGAAGCGAGCGAGTCGTTACAAAGAAAGGCGGAGCTGGTACTGGCGTATTATCGGGCCGACGAGCCGCTGAAGAAGAAGATCGCCAGCGTGTTTCTGGAATCATTCCTCTTCTATTCTGGCTTCTGGCTGCCCATGTACTGGTCGAGCCGCGGCAAGCTCACCAACACCGCCGATTTGATTCGCCTCATCATCCGGGATGAAGCGGTGCACGGGTATTACATCGGCTATAAGTATCAGAAAGGGCTGGAAAAGGTCAGCGACGCGGAGCGCGAGGAGCTCAAAGGGTTTGCGCTCGATTTGCTGATGGATCTGTACGACAACGAGCTGAGCTATACCGAGGAACTCTACGCCGGCACCGGCTGGGAGGAAGACGTCAACGCTTTCCTTTGCTACAACGCCAACAAGGCGCTGATGAACCTGGGTTACGAGGCGCTGTTCCCGCCGGAGATGGCGGAGGTTAACCCGGCGATTCTCTCCGCGCTGTCGCCCAACGCCGACGAAAACCACGATTTCTTCTCCGGATCGGGTTCGTCGTACGTGATGGGCAAAGCGGTGGAAACCGAGGATGAGGACTGGGATTTTTAATGAACGTTAACGTTCGTTAATTTAATATAAACCCAACAATTTCCTCTCCAATATTTACAAAACAACTACACTGTCATTTCCGCGCCCTATTCGCCTGAATCACCCGATTCAGGCGAAATTCCCCGATGCCGCAGCAAAAAATTGAGAAAAATTCAAATCCCGCTCAGCCCTTTACTCATGGGAAATTCAGCCGTTTCGCCTCCCTGAAAATTTACGTCATAAGCAAACCCAGGGTTGTCTCAGATTCTCAGTATGTTAGGGTTATGCCCGTTAACAATTTACCATGGTAATCATATCGACATAAACAAATAACAGGACACTCTCTATTGCATGGCAATTAAATTAGAAGTGAAAAATCTTTATAAAGTATTTGGCGAGCATCCTCAGCGCGCATTCAAATATATTGAGAAAGGCCTTTCGAAAGAGCAAATTCTGGAAAAAACCGGGCTATCGCTTGGCGTTAAAGACGCCAGTCTGGCCATTGAAGAAGGCGAGATTTTTGTCATCATGGGATTATCCGGTTCGGGTAAATCCACTATGGTTCGCCTTCTCAATCGCCTGATTGAACCCACCCGCGGACAGGTGCTGATTGACGGCGTGGATATCGCCAGAATATCAGACGCCGAGCTTCGCGAGGTGCGCAGAAAGAAGATTGCGATGGTATTCCAGTCATTCGCACTGATGCCACATATGACGGTGCTGGATAATACCGCTTTCGGCATGGAATTAGCCGGCACACCCGCGCAGGAACGTCAGGAAAAAGCCCTTGACGCCCTGCGTCAGGTTGGGCTGGAAAATTATGCGCATGCGTACCCGGATGAACTTTCCGGCGGTATGCGTCAGCGCGTGGGATTAGCCCGCGCATTAGCCATTAATCCAGACATTTTATTAATGGACGAAGCCTTCTCTGCCCTCGATCCGTTAATTCGCACCGAGATGCAGGATGAGCTGGTAAAATTACAGGCGAAACATCAGCGGACCATTGTCTTTATTTCCCACGATTTGGATGAAGCCATGCGTATTGGCGACCGTATTGCCATTATGCAAAATGGTGAAGTGGTGCAGGTCGGCACGCCGGATGAAATTCTCAATAATCCGGCAAATGATTATGTGCGCACCTTCTTCCGCGGCGTGGATATTAGCCAGGTCTTTAGCGCCAAAGATATTGCCCGTCGAACGCCAAACGGCATTATCCGTAAAACGCCTGGCTTCGGCCCGCGCTCCGCGCTGAAGCTGCTGCAGGACGAAGACCGTGAATATGGTTATCTGGTTGAACGCGGCAATAAATTTGTTGGCGTTGTCTCCATCGATTCTCTGAAAACCGCGCTCAGCGAAAACCAGGGCATCGATGCGGCGTTAATTGACGCTCCGCTTGCCGTGGACGCCGAAACGCCGCTCAGCGAGTTGCTCTCTCACGTGGGGCAGGCGCCTTGCGCCGTACCGGTCGTGGGTGAGGAACAACAGTACGTCGGCATCATCTCCAAACGGATGCTGCTGCAGGCTTTAGATCGCGAGGGGGCAAACAATGGCTGACCAAACTAACCCGTGGGGTACCACTGAAGCGGCGGACAACGCTGCGCAATCCGCCGACGCGTGGGGTTCCACGCCAGCACCCGCCGACGGTGGCGGTGCGGCGGACTGGCTGAACAGCGCACCCGCGCCTGCGCCGGAGCACTTCAATATTATGGATCCGTTTCACAAGACGCTGATCCCGCTGGACAGCTGGGTCACGGAGGGGATCGACTGGGTGGTCACGCACTTCCGCCCGGTTTTCCAGGGGATCCGCATCCCGGTGGATTACATCCTGAACGGCTTCCAGCAGCTGATGCTGGGCATGCCGGCCCCGGTGGCGATTATCCTGTTCTCCCTGATCGCCTGGCAGTTTGGCAGCGCCGGGATGGGTGTCGCCACGCTGATTTCGCTGATTGCCATCGGCGCGATTGGGGCCTGGTCGCAGGCGATGATCACCCTGGCGCTGGTGCTGACCGCCCTGCTCTTCTGCATCGTCATCGGCCTGCCGATGGGGATCTGGCTGGCGCGCAGCCCGCGGGCCGCGAAGATAATTCGCCCGCTGCTGGATGCGATGCAGACCACTCCGGCGTTCGTCTATCTGGTGCCTATCGTGATGCTGTTCGGCATCGGCAACGTGCCGGGCGTGGTGGTCACCATTATCTTTGCCCTGCCGCCGATTATTCGTCTGACCATTCTCGGGATCAATCAGGTGCCTGCGGACCTGATCGAAGCATCACGCTCGTTCGGCGCCAGCCCGCGCCAGATGCTGTTTAAGGTTCAGCTCCCGCTGGCGATGCCGACCATCATGGCGGGCGTGAACCAGACGCTGATGCTGGCCCTGTCGATGGTGGTGATTGCCTCGATGATCGCCGTTGGCGGTCTCGGTCAGATGGTGCTGCGCGGCATTGGCCGTCTCGACATGGGGCTGGCTACCGTCGGCGGCGTCGGGATTGTGATCCTCGCCATTATTCTTGACCGCCTGACCCAGGCCGTCGGTCGCGATTCACGCAGTCGCGGCAACCGTCGCTGGTATTCCACCGGCCCTGTTGGGTTACTCACCCGCCCCTTTAGAAAATAAGGAACAACGATGCGACATAACGTACTTTTTGCCACAGCGTTTGCCACCCTTGTCTCCACCAGCACGTTCGCGGCTGACCTGCCGGGCAAAGGCATTACCGTGCAGCCGGTGCAGAGCACTATTTCGGAAGAGAGCTTCCAGACCCTGCTGGTCAGCCGCGCGCTGGAAAAACTGGGCTATACGGTTAACACGCCGAGCGAAGTGGATTACAACGTGGGCTACACCTCGATTGCCTCCGGTGACGCCACCTTTACCGCCGTAAACTGGCAGCCGCTGCATGACGATATGTATGCCGCCGCCGGTGGCGATAAGAAATTCTACCGTGAAGGCACCTTTGTCACCGGCGCGGCGCAGGGGTACCTGATCGACAAGAAAACCGCCGACCAGTACCACATCACCAACATCGAACAGCTGAAGAATCCGAAGATCGCCAAACTGTTTGACACCAACGGTGACGGCAAGGCCGACATGATGGGCTGCTCGCCGGGCTGGGGCTGCGAAGCGGTGATTAACCACCAGAACAAGGCGTTCGATCTGGCGAAAACGGTCGACGTGAGCCACGGCAACTATTCAGCGATGATGGCCGACACCATTGCCCGCTTCAAAGAGGGTAAACCGGTGATCTACTACACCTGGACGCCGTACTGGGTGAGCGACGTGCTGAAGCCGGGTAAAGACGTGGTGTGGCTGCAGGTGCCGTTCTCCTCCCTGCCGGGCGAGCAGAAAGATATCGACACCAAACTGCCGAACGGCATGAACTACGGCTTCCCGGTGAACACCATGCATATCGTGGCGAACAAAGCCTGGGCGGAGAAAAACCCGGCGGCGGCGAAGCTGTTCTCGGTGATGAAGCTGCCGCTGGCGGACATCAACGCCCAGAACGCGATGATGCACGCGGGCAAATCGTCTGAGGCGGATGTTAAAGGCCACGTCGACGGCTGGATCAAGGCCCACCAGCAGCAGTTTGACGGCTGGGTGAAAGCGGCGCTGGCGGCGCAGAAATAAAACCTTTTCCCTCACCCTAACCCTCTCCCCGGATCGTACACACTGGGAGAGGGCCGGGGTGAGGGGATCAGACCGCACCCGACCTAAACCGCACAATCCAGCACGTAACAATCCCCCAACATTCACAATCATTGGCTATTATGGTTTCCGGAAAAATAATCACTTCACTAACGATTCCTGAAACTAATGACAAAAACCACTCAAGGGCTTAGCCCCGCACTCATCCTTTTAATGTCCGTGGCAACGGGTCTGGCCGTCGCCAGCAACTATTACGCGCAGCCTCTTCTCGACACCATCGCCCGCGCGTTCAATCTCTCCGCCAGTTCCGCAGGCTTTATCGTTACCGCCGCCCAGCTCGGCTATGCCGCCGGGCTGCTGTTCCTGGTGCCGCTCGGCGATATGTTTGAACGCCGGATGCTGATTGTCTCCATGACGCTTCTGGCCGCCGGCGGGATGCTGATCACCGCCAGCAGCCAGTCGCTGACAATGATGATTATCGGTACCGCGCTGACGGGGCTGTTCTCCGTGGTGGCGCAAATCCTGGTGCCGCTCGCCGCGACCCTCGCCTCACCGGAAAAACGCGGCAAGGTGGTGGGCACCATCATGAGCGGCCTGCTGCTGGGGATTTTGCTGGCGCGTACCGTCGCCGGGCTGCTGGCAAGCCTCGGCGGCTGGCGCACCGTATACTGGGTGGCGAGCGTATTGATGGTCGTCATGGCGCTGGCGCTGTGGCGCGGGCTGCCAAAAGTGAAGCAGGAAAATCACCTGAATTACCCGCAGCTGCTGGCCTCCGTTTTCAGCCTGTTCACCCAGGATAAACTTCTGCGCACCCGCGCCCTGCTGGGCTGCTTCACCTTCGCCAACTTCAGCATTCTCTGGACGTCGATGGCGTTTCTGCTGGCCGCGCCGCCGTTTAATTATTCCGAAGGGGTGATTGGCCTGTTCGGCCTGGCCGGTGCCGCAGGCGCACTGGGCGCGCGTCCCGCAGGCGGGCTGGCCGACAAGGGCAAATCCCATCTGACCACCTCCGCGGGGCTGGTGTTACTTCTGCTCTCCTGGGCGGCAATCTGGTATGGGCACGTCTCGGTGCTGGCGCTGATCGTCGGTATCCTGGTACTCGATCTCACCGTGCAGGGCGTTCACATTACCAATCAGACCGTCATCTATCGCGTGAAGCCAGAGGCGCGTAACCGCCTGACGGCCGGGTACATGACCAGCTACTTTATTGGCGGCGCGGCGGGCTCGCTCATTTCCGCCTCGGCGTGGCAGCATGCTGGCTGGTCAGGGGTATGTGCAATTGGCGCCATCGTCGCCACGATTAACCTGCTTGTATGGTGGCGCGGCTACCATCGCCAGGAGGCAATTCACTAAGTTTTACATTGCTTTGGGCCTCTTAGGGTGTAAAGGGGCCCCTCACTCTGTTAATGTAAACGTAATCATTTATCCCAGAAATTTTAATGTGGGTGACATATTTACAATCGGCATGAATAGTTCAGACCCCCGTCCTCACATCCTCTCTTCAGCGGGTTCATCCCCTACGCTTTCTGTGCTCACCGGGTCACGGACTTACCCGGCGCTTTCTGATGGTGACATTAATTTGGCGGATATAACCGCACAAATAATTCATTTACATTATTTGTCACTATCGTTACTATATCGGCTGTAATTAATGAGGTTATGCCCAAATGGATAGTTCGTTTACGCCCATTGAACAAATGCTTAAATTCCGCGCCAGTCGCCATGAGGACTTCCCGTATCAGGAAATCCTGCTGACTCGCCTGTGCATGCACATGCAGGGTAAGCTACTGGAAAACCGCAATAAAATGCTGAAAGCTCAAGGGATTAACGAGACATTGTTTATGGCGTTGATCACGCTGGAGTCTCAGGAAAACCACAGCATTCAGCCTTCTGAGCTGAGCTGCGCGCTGGGCTCCTCCCGCACCAACGCCACCCGAATTGCCGATGAGCTGGAAAAGCGCGGCTGGATTGAGCGCCGTGAAAGCGATAACGATCGCCGCTGCCTGCATCTGCAACTGACCGATAAAGGTCACGAATTCCTGCGCGAGGTGCTGCCACCTCAGCACAATTGCCTGCACAAACTCTGGTCCGCTCTCAGCACCGCCGAGCGCGACCAGCTTGAGCACATCACTCGCAAGCTGCTCACCCGTCTGGACCAGATGGATGAAGAAGGCGCCGTTCTTGAGGCGCTGCGCTAACGCGACGACACGCTCAACAATCCAGATTTATAAGAAAACCGACAGGCCAGCACGTCACACTGCTGGCCTTTCTGACAACAGGTCGGCTCAGCCGATGTGAAAATAAGAA
Organism: Enterobacter sp. SST3; assembly: GCF_000286655.1. Taxonomy (NCBI): domain Bacteria; kingdom Pseudomonadati; phylum Pseudomonadota; class Gammaproteobacteria; order Enterobacterales; family Enterobacteriaceae; genus Enterobacter; species Enterobacter sp. SST3. The sequence goes on from NZ_ALNS01000027.1 coordinate 119,956, forward strand.
GATCGTGGAGAACAACAATGAGCGCAAATGCGGAGAGCACTACCCCGCAGCAACCGGCCAACAAGAAAGGCAAACGTAAGAGCGCCCTTCTTCTGTTGACCTTGCTCTTTATCATTATTGCCGTGGCATATGGGATCTATTGGTTTTTAGTACTGCGTCATGCTGAAGAGACTGACGACGCGTACGTGGCAGGGAACCAGGTACAAATTATGGCGCAGGTGTCGGGCAGCGTGACGAAAGTCTGGGCTGACAATACCGACTTTGTGCAAAAAGGCGATGTGCTGGTGACGCTCGATCCAACCGACGCCCAGCAGGCGTTTGAAAAAGCGCAGACCTCGCTGGCCTCCAGCGTCCGTCAGACCCGCCAGCTGATGATCAACAGCAAACAGCTGCAGGCCAACATCGACGTGCAGAAAACCGCACTCGCGCAGGCGCAGAGCGATCTGAACCGCCGCGTGCCGCTCGGCACCGCCAACCTGATTGGCCGTGAAGAGCTGCAGCACGCCCGCGACGCCGTCGCCAGCGCTCAGGCACAGCTGGACGTGGCCATTCAGCAGTACAACGCCAACCAGGCGATGGTGCTGGGCACCAGCCTGGAAAACCAGCCTGCCGTTCAGCAGGCAGCGACTGAAGTCCGCAACGCGTGGCTTGCCCTGCAGCGTACTAAAATCGTCAGCCCAATGACCGGCTATGTCTCCCGTCGTTCCGTCCAGCCAGGGGCGCAGATCAGCCCAACCACGCCGCTGATGGCGGTCGTGCCGGCGGACAACCTGTGGGTCGATGCCAACTTTAAAGAGACGCAGCTTGCGCATATGCGTATCGGCCAGACCGCAACGGTTGTCAGCGACATCTATGGCGATGACGTGAAGTACACCGGCAAAGTGGTGGGTCTGGATATGGGGACCGGCAGCGCCTTCTCCCTGCTGCCTGCGCAGAACGCCACCGGTAACTGGATCAAAGTCGTACAGCGTCTGCCCGTGCGTATCGAACTGGATGCCAAACAGCTGGCGGATCACCCGCTGCGTATCGGCCTCTCCACGCTGGTGACGGTTGACACCGCCAACCGCGACGGTCAGATCCTGGCAAGCCAGGTGCGTAGCAGCCCGGTTTATGAAAGTAACGCCCGTGAAATTAGCCTCGATCCGGTCAACAAGCTGATCGATGACATCGTGAAGGCAAACGCCGGTTAATCCGAAGGTGAGCGTTATGCAACAGCAAAAGCCGCAAAAACCGCTGGAAGGCGCGCAGCTGGTCATTATGACCATCGCGCTGTCGCTGGCGACATTCATGCAGGTGCTGGACTCCACCATCGCAAACGTGGCGATCCCGACCATCGCCGGTAACCTTGGCTCGTCGCTGAGCCAGGGGACCTGGGTTATTACCTCGTTTGGGGTGGCAAACGCCATCTCCATTCCGATCACCGGCTGGCTGGCAAAGCGCGTCGGTGAGGTGAAGCTGTTCCTCTGGTCCACGGTGGCGTTTGTTCTGGCCTCGTGGGCGTGCGGCATGTCCAGCAGCCTGACGATGCTGATTTTCTTCCGCGTCATTCAGGGGATTGTCGCGGGGCCGCTGATCCCGCTCTCCCAGAGTTTGCTGCTGAGCAACTACCCTCCCGCAAAACGTTCCGTCGCGCTGGCACTCTGGTCGATGACCGTTATCGTCGCGCCTATCTGCGGACCGATTCTGGGCGGGTACATCAGCGATAACTACCACTGGGGCTGGATCTTCTTCATCAACGTACCGATTGGCGCCGTCGTGGTATTGATGACGCTGCAGTCGCTGCGGGGACGAGAGACGCGCACCGAACAGCGCCGTATCGACAGCATCGGGCTGGCGCTGCTGATCCTGGGTATCGGCAGTCTGCAGATCATGCTCGACCGCGGTAAAGAGCTCGACTGGTTCAACTCGCAGGAGATCATCATCCTGACCATTGTCGCGGTGGTGTCGATAAGCTTCCTGATCGTCTGGGAGCTGACGGACGACAACCCGATCGTCGATCTCTCGCTCTTTAAGTCGCGAAACTTCACCATCGGCTGCCTGTGTATCAGCCTCGCCTATATGCTCTACTTCGGCGCGATTGTTCTGCTGCCGCAGCTGTTGCAGGAGGTGTATGGCTATACCGCCACCTGGGCGGGTCTGGCGTCGGCACCTGTCGGGGTGATCCCGGTCCTGCTGTCGCCGATTATTGGCCGCTTCGCCCATAAGCTCGACATGCGTCGGCTGGTGACGTTCAGCTTCATCATGTACGCGGTGTGCTTCTACTGGCGTGCGTATACCTTTGAGCCGGGAATGGACTTTGGCGCCTCGGCGTGGCCGCAGTTCATTCAGGGCTTTGCGGTGGCGTGCTTCTTTATGCCGCTGACCACCATCACGCTCTCTGGCCTGCCGCCCGAGCGTCTGGCGGCCGCGTCGAGCCTGTCGAACTTCACCCGTACGCTGGCGGGCTCTATCGGGACGTCGATCACCACCACCCTGTGGACAAACCGCGAATCAATGCACCACGCGCAGCTGACCGAAGCGGTGAACCCGTTCAACCCTAACGCACAGCAGATGTACAGTCAGCTGCAGGGAATGGGGATGACGGAGCAGCAGGCGTCCGGCTGGATTGCCCAGCAGATCACCAACCAGGGACTGATTATCTCGGCCAACGAAATTTTCTGGATATCGGCAGGGATCTTTATCGTCCTGCTGGGGCTGGTGTGGTTTGCCAGACCGCCGTTTGGTGCCGGTGGTGGCGGTGGCGGCGCGCACTAGTTTGTGCGCGGGTTGCCGGGTGGCGCTGCGCTTACCCGGCCT
>NZ_ALNS01000028.1:0-45684 GCF_000286655.1 Enterobacter sp. SST3
GTGTCTGAGAGAGAGCTGCTGACGCTTACTCAGCCTCTTCCTCTTTTTCTGATTTGGTCGATTCGTTTTTGGCGTTGCGGGTCATCCACAGCGCCAGCGCTTTTAACGAATCCGGCGTGAACTCGTCGCAGCGCGCGGTGATCTCTTCCGGCGTCATCCAGCTGACTTCACTCACTTCTTCTTCCTGCAGGGCGAACGGGCCGTGGGAGACGCAGCTAAACAGCCCGCCCCAGACGCGGCAGTTCTCGTCTTCGAAATAGAACTGACCGTGCTCGGCAAACGGCACGCCGGCGATGCCTAACTCCTCTTCCGCTTCACGACGCGCAGAATCCAGCAGCACTTCATCCGCCTGGACGACGCCGCCTGCAGTGGCATCCAGCATACCCGGGAGAAAATCTTTGGTGTCCGTGCGGCGCTGAACCAGAATTTTACCCATACCGTCATGCACAACGATATATGTCGCACGGTGACGCAGGCGCTCCGCACGCATTTGCTCGCGGCTGGCCTGCGCAATCACTTCATTCTCTTCGTTGACAATGTCAACCCACTCTGTACTTGCCAAATGACTCTGCTCCACCATCGGGAAACCTTCTCTTCTAAGCGCTCTTTCGGCGCGTTTGCAGTTGAGGTGTAACTTACGGATTAATCGCTACCTGCGCAATAACTTGCTGATCATTAAGTGCGATAACGCTCAGGATATTTCCTTCCAGCATGCCGTAGCTCGCAGGATACCCGCCTTTTGGGATGCTGACCGAGCCCGGATTAAAGTGATAAATCTCACCGCGTTTTTCCGCAACCGGAATATGAGTATGACCGTAAACCAGGACATCGCCAGCCGCGAGGGCCGGGAGATTATCCGGGCTGAAAAGATGCCCGTGGGTCAGGAACAGACGGTGATGTTCGAGCAGCACCTGCTGCCACGGCGCGGTAATGGGAAAATGCAGCAGCATCTGGTCCACTTCGCTATCACAGTTGCCGCGAACGGCGATGATGCGCGAGGCATACGGGTTGAGTTTTTCCGCGACCTGCGCAGGGTCATAGCCTTCCGGCAGCGCGTTGCGTGGGCCGTGATTCAACACGTCACCCAGAATAATCAGCCACTGCGCACCGCTTTTCTCAAACAGAGAAAGGACACGCTCGGTCGCGGGCAGCGATCCATGGATATCCGACGCAAACATCAGTTTCATCAGTCACTCCTCGGGAAAACAGACTGCCCCCATCATACCTGAAGCGTCAGGGCTTATCAGCCCGCGCGCTTAGCCGAGAGTGCCACATAGCGCTGCACGGAGGCACGCTGCCACTGGAACGCGGCATAATCCACCAGCAGCTGCGGCACCTCATCACCGTTGAGGATCAGGCGGTTTAGCATCAGCGCCAGATCGGCATCCGCAATGCACCACTCGCCGAACAGGTTTGGGTTGCCATGGGCGAGCAGTAAGGAGGCGGTTTCAATCAGCTTCTGCGCGCTTTCCTGGCCTTCTGCACTGAGGGCGGGCTTTTTCACCCCGGCAAACACGACGTCCGTGGAGCGTTCGACGCGAATCGGCACCAGATCGCTGCGCAGCCACGCCTGGATCTGCCGCGCCCGGGCGCGCTTTTGCAGATCGTGAGGATAGATACGCTCCCACTCCGGGGGGGCGAACCGATCTTCCAGATACTCATCGATCGCTGACGATTCGCTCAGGGCAAATCCATCAATCTCCAGCACCGGCACGCGACGGGTCAGGTCGTAACCCTGCCACTGCGGCTTGAGATGTTCACCGCCGTCGAGATCAACGGTCTTCAGGGTAAAAGCGAGTCCTTTTTCGGCCAGCGCAACGTAAACGCTCATGACATAGGGAGAAAAGAAGTTCGCATCGGACCACAACGTGATGACGGGCTGGTTCATAACATCCTCATAGGCTGATCGGTTTTTACTCAACATATAATCTCTTTGCCTCGCTGTCACTTGATGAAAACTCACGATTTACAACAACCACCTATACTCATTTGTCATGGCACCACTATTCGCATGGACAGGAGTTGAGAATGATCGACCTTTATTATGCCCCTACCCCCAACGGCCATAAGATCACCCTCTTTCTTGAAGAAGCCGAGCTGGATTACAGGATCATTCGCGTGGATATCAGCAAAGGCGAGCAGTTCAGCCCTCTCTTTCTGGCTATCTCGCCGAATAATAAAATCCCGGCCATCATTGATAACCAGCCGGCGGACGGGGGCAGACCGTTGAGCCTGTTTGAATCCGGTGAAATTTTGCTCTACCTGGCGGAGAAAACCGGCAAGCTGCTGAGCGGCGAACTGCGCGAGCGCCACCATACGCTGCAATGGCTTTTCTGGCAGGCAAGCGGGCTGGGCCCCATGCTGGGACAAAATCATCATTTTACCGCTTACGCCCCGCAACCCATTCCTTACGCGATAGAACGCTATCAGGTTGAGACGCAGCGGCTCTATGACGTTCTGAACCGTCGGCTGGAGAAAACGCCGTGGCTCGGGGGCGATCATTACAGTATTGCCGACATCGCCTGCTGGCCGTGGGTGAATACGCATGAAAAACACCGAATTGACCTGGCCGCTTACCCAGCGGTGAACAACTGGTTTGAGCGCATCCGGACCCGCCCGGCGACCGAGCGAGCGATGCAAAAAATCCAGCAAATTTAACCCGGTATGAGGCTGGGTGCCTGTGAGGCTCTCATGTATTATGGGCAGGAAATACTGACACGGAGAAGACCTGCAATGTCACAGCCAGACGCCATTATTCGTATAAAAAATTTACGCCTGCGTACCTTCATCGGTATCAAAGAGGAAGAGATCGCCAACCGTCAGGATATTGTTATTAACGTGGTGATTCACTACCCCGCAGACAAAGCGCGCGCCAGCGAAGACATCAATGACGCGCTGAACTACCGCACAATCACCAAGAACATTATCCAGTTTGTGGAGAATAACCGTTTCTCTCTGCTGGAAAAATTAACTCAGGATGTGCTCGATATCGCACGCGAACATCACTGGGTCACTTATGCTGAAGTTGAGATCGATAAACTTCACGCCCTGCGTTACGCCGACTCCGTCTCTATGACGTTAAGCTGGAAACGCCAGGCGTAAACCTGGAGGTTGTATGAAGATTTTGCTGACCGGCGGTACTGGCCTGATTGGTCGTCACCTCATTGCGCGTCTGCAGGCCTTGCACCACGACATCACCGTGGTCACGCGCAGCCCGGAAAAAGCGCGTCAGGTGCTAGGGGCAGGTGTTGATATCTGGAAAAATCTGGCCGAGCAGCAAAATCTGGACGGTTTCGACGCCGTTATTAACCTCGCGGGAGAACCCATCGCCGATAAGCGCTGGACGGAAGAGCAAAAACAGCTGTTATGCAGCAGCCGGTGGAACATTACCGAAAAGCTGGTCGAGCTGATCCGCAACAGCCATACGCCGCCTTCCGTGCTGATTTCGGGTTCCGCAGTAGGCTATTACGGCGATCTTGGCGAGGTGGTGGTGACCGAGGAAGAGCCTCCCCATAACGAGTTTACCCATAAGCTCTGCGCCCAGTGGGAGCGTATTGCCTGCGCGGCGCAGAGCGATCGGACCCGCGTTTGCCTGCTGCGGACCGGTGTCGTCCTCGCGCCGAAAGGCGGCATTCTGGCGAAGATGCTTCCCCCTTTCAGGCTAGGACTCGGTGGCCCCATCGGCAATGGCCGTCAGTATATGGCGTGGATCCATATCGACGATATGGTCAACGGGATTCTCTGGCTGCTGGATAACGATCTGCGCGGGCCGTTTAACATGGTTGCGCCGTATCCGGTGCGAAATGAACAGTTTGCCCACGCGCTGGGACATGCCCTGCACCGCCCGGCGATATTGCGCGTGCCTGCGACGGCGATTCGGCTGCTGATGGGTGAAGCGTCTGTTCTGGTTCTGGGCGGACAGAGAGCGCTGCCAAAACGGCTGGAAGCGGCCGGGTTTGCGTTCCGCTGGTATGAATTAGAAGAGGCGCTGGGGGATGTGGTGCGGTGAATATGGTACAGTGACAGGCCATGTTCCGAAGAAATGGCGTAACAATGGCAACCATCACCACTCCCCGGCTTTACCTCACCCCTTTTGAACCCACTGACTGGGCCTTCTTCCGCTCGCTGCGTGAAGATCGCCGCATCATGCGCTATATGGCCGCCATCGCCCCGGAAAAAGAGACCCGACGCGTGTTTGCCGCGCGACTCGCTGCTGCTCATGTGTTTGTCATTCGCGCCCGGGATGATGATACGCCGCTGGGCGATATCGGCCTGCAAATCAGCGCTGAGAATCGTGAAGAGGCCGACATCGGCTATACGGTTGTGCCTGCCGCGCAGGGGAAAGGTATCGCCAGCGAAGCGCTGAGCGCGGTATGTGATTACGCCTTTAACCAGACCGGCGTGAAGGCGATTAATGCGTACGTACTGGCGGACAACGGCGGGTCGATACGGGTGCTGGAGAAAGCAGGGTTTGTGCGTATGCAGGTACTGGAAAAGGCGTATGAGATTGACGGCGTGCGCTATGACGACTGGGTGTACCGGCTGGAGTGTAGTGCGGCCTGAATGCCGGGCGGCACTGCGTTTGCCCGGCCTACGGTTTTGTAGGCCCGGTAAGCGAAGCGCCACCGGGCGATTGGGCTGCACTGCGGTCTGATGCCCTCTTACTTCAGGGAGCCTTTAAGGAACTGCTGCAAACGCGGGCTTTGCGGGTTCGCCAGCACCTCATCCGGATGCCCCTGCTCTTCAATTTTCCCCTGATGCAGGAAAATCACGTGGTTCGAGACGTTACGGGCGAAGCCCATCTCGTGCGTCACCACCACCATCGTTTTGCCCTCTTCGGCCAGCTTCTGCATGATGCGCAGCACTTCGCCAACGAGTTCAGGGTCCAGCGCGGAGGTTGGTTCGTCGAACAGCAGCACCTCGGGCTCCATCACCAGCGCGCGGGCGATAGAGACACGCTGCTGCTGACCGCCGGAGAGATGCACCGGGTATTTCATCTGCTGGCGTTCGTCAATGCCCACTTTCGCCAGGTATTTCACCGCGCGCTCGCGGGCTTCATGCTTGCTCAGGCCCAGCACCTGAACCGGTGCTTCCATCACGTTCTCCAGCACCGTCATGTGGCTCCAGAGGTTAAAGTGCTGGAATACCATCGTCAGGCGAGTACGCAGCAGGCGCAGCTGGTTCTTGTCTGCCACCTTCAGCTGGCCGTCTTTGTCACGCACCAGGTTGATATTCTGCCCGCTCACCACAATTGAGCCTTCACTCGGCTTTTCGAGGAAGTTGATGCAGCGCAGGAAGGTACTTTTTCCCGAGCCGGATGAGCCGATGATACTGATCACGTCGCCCGCATTCGCCTGCAGCGACACCCCTTTTAGCACTTCATGTTCGCCGTAGCGTTTGTGCAAATCAATTACGTTTAATTTGTTCTCAGCCATCATCTTTCTCAGTGCGTCGAAGAAGGTTTTATATGCTGCAACCAGCGTTTTTCAGCCTTACGGAACAGGCTAATCAGAACATAAGAGATAATTAAATAGAGCACCGCCGCAATGCCAAACGCGGTAAACGGCTGATAGGTTGCGGAGTTAATATCGCGCGCTATTTTGAGCAGGTCCGGCACCGTCGCGGTAAAGGCGAGCGCAGTCGAGTGCAGCATCAAAATCACTTCGTTACTGTAGGCCGGTAACGCGATACGCAGGGCCGATGGCAGAATGATGCAGCGGTAGAGTTTTACCGACGAGAAGCCGTAGGCCCGGGCTGCTTCAATTTCACCGTAAGGAACAGAACGAATCGCCCCCGCGAAAATCTCCGTGGTGTAGGCGCAGGTGTTAAGCGTCAACGCCAGCACCGTACAGTTCAGACCGCTGCGGAAGAACGCATTCAGCATCTCAGTGCCTTTTACGATCTCAAGCGTATACATTCCCGAGTAGAACACCAGCAGCTGCACGTACAGCGGCGTACCGCGAAAGACGTAGGTGAACAGCCAGATCGGGAACTGGATAAATTTATTGTTCGACACGCGGCCAATGGCGAGAAACACCGCCAGAATTCCGCCCATTACCACGGAGGAGATCAGCAGCCAGAGCGTAATCGCCACGCCGGTAAAGCGGTAGCCATCTGTCCACAGCAGCGATTTCCAGTATTCCTGAATAATCTCAATCACAGGTCAGCCCTCTTCACACCCACGGAGTAGCGACGCTCCAGCAGAAGCAGCACACCATTGGAGACGGTCGTAAAGACCAGATAAATCACGCCACAGACCACCGCAAAATAGAACGGCTCCCAGGTGCTCTTACCCGCCAGCTGAGTCGCTTTCACGACGTCTTCCAGACCGAGCAGCGAGACCAGCGCTGTTGCTTTGAGGATAACCTGCCAGTTGTTCCCGATGCCCGGCAGCGCGTAGCGCATCATGGCCGGGAACATAATCCGACGAAACGTTTGTGATGAGGTAAAACCAAATGCGGTTGCCGCCTCAATGTGACCTTTCGGCACGGCCATGTAAGCACCGCGGAAGGTTTCAGTGAAGTAGGCGCCGTAGATAAAACCGAGGGTAATAATACCGGCCACCATCGGGTCGATATCAATTTGTCCCATGCCCATCGCGTCTGTTATGCCGTTAAGCGCAATCTGCAGACCGTAAAAAATCAGCAGCATCAGCACCAGATCGGGAACGCCGCGAATGAGCGTGGTGTAGCCTTCAAAGATTAGCGCCAGGGGTTTGTTAGCTGAAAGCTTCGCCCCTGCGCCTGCCAGACCTATCAGCACCGCCAGCACCACGGAGCTGATAGCCAGCTCAAGGGTGACAAGCGCGCCCTGTAAAATAACGCCAGAAAATCCGTACAGCATACCGCGAGCCCTGTCGTATCGTGAGTGGTGGAACCGTGTCTTTTCCCCTCCCGCCGTGGGAGGGGCCGCACGTTATATGACGGGGCGATTAGCCGCCGTAAACATTAAAATCAAAGTACTTTTTCGCCAGCTTGTCGTAGGTGCCGTCTGCGCGCATTTCAGCGAACGCCTTGTTCAGCGCTTCACGCAGCTCGTTGTCTTCTTTGCGCAGGCCCATACCGGTGCCCACACCAAACAACTTCACGTCCTTAATAGACGGGCCGCCAAACTTGTAATCTTTACCTACCGGCGTTTTCAGGAAGCCTTCGCTAGCCGCGACTTCATCCTGGAATGCGGCATCAATACGGCCTGCCGTCAGGTCAGCGTAGATATTTTCCTGGCCCTGATAGGAGACAATTTCAATCCCCTTCGGTGCCCAGTGCTCGTTGCCGTAGGTTTCCTGAGTGGTGCCCTGCAGCACGCCCACGCGTTTGCCCTTCAACGACTCCAGCGTAGGCTGAATATCAGACGATTTCGCCACCACCAGACGTGAATCGGCCGCGTAGAGTTTGTCGGTGAAGGCAATCTCCTGCTGGCGTTTTTCAGTGATGGAGAGCGAGGACATGATTACGTCGATTTTTTTCGCTTTCAGGGATGGGATCAGCGCATCCAGCGGGTTCTCAACGTAGGTACACTGTGCTTTGATGCGTTTGCACAGCTCATTGGCCAGATCGATGTCAAAACCGACCAGTTCACCCTTTGAATTCTTCGATTCGAACGGCGCATAGGTAGGATCGGTACCAATTCGAATTTTCTGCGGAATAGCTGCGAATGCCGCGGTGGCGCTGGAAAAGGCCAGTACCAGTGATAATGACAACACGAGTTTTTTCATATTTGTCCTCAACAAACTGTCTTCATACGGGTTTTTTACGACGACGGGGTGGTGCTAATGTGCCATTAATCCCCTCAGTCAGGCAAAGATTAATGCCTTTCCAGCGGGAATTTTTGCATTATTAATGCGTAAGTATGCACACAGCGATCCAATACAGTGCATCAAATGCACCGTATTGGGTCAACCGCTCCCGTAACGCACCTTTCCGGTGCGTCACCGCCAGGTGTTATTCACCGTATACGTTGAAGTCGAAGTATTTCTTCGCCAGTTTGTCGTAAGTACCGTCTTTACGCAGCTCTGCAAAGGCTTTGTCGAAGGCGGCTTTCAGCTCGGTATCATCCTTACGCAGGCCAATCCCGGTGCCATCGCCAAAGTACTTTTTGTCTTTCACCGACGGGCCTGCAAACGCGTAGTCTTTACCCGCAGGCTGCTTCAGGAAGCCTTCGCTTGCAGCGACTTCATCCTGGAATGCCGCATCCAGACGGCCTGCCGCCAGGTCAGAGTAAATCAGATCCTGGTTCTGGTAAGCCACCACGTCTACGCCCTTCTCACGCCAGTTAGCATTGGCATAGCCTTCCTGAGTCGAACCCTGAAGCACGCCGACATGCTTGCCTTTCAGCGAGTCGATGGTGGGCTTAATCGGGGAGCCTTTAGGCGCAATCAGGCGAGAATCCGCGGCGTAGAGCTTGTCAGAGAAGGCAATCTCCTGCTGGCGTTTTTCAGTGATGGAAAGAGAAGAGATAATGGCGTCGATTTTCTTGGCTTTCAGCGACGGGATTAACGCGTCAAAGTCGCTGCCCACCCATGTGCATTTCACCGCAATACGTTTGCACATTTCATTACCCAGATCGATATCAAACCCCACGAAATCGCCTTTCGCATCCTTGGAAGAGAATGGCGCGTAGGTTGCGTCTGTACCGATACGAACCGTCTGTGGAAGCGCTGCGTAGCTACCTGCTGCCGCACTTAACCCCACCAGCAAAGACAGAGCCAGAACCGTCTTCTTCATACATTTACCCTCAAGTACCGTGATTTTATTATGTATTGTGTTGTGTGTTGTGTTGCAGGCTTCATCTTGCAGGTCTTATGCCACATTGCCGTCTGGTTAAAACTTCGACGTTAAATATGTTAATAAAACGTTGCGATACTGCCTTAATGGTGAAAGATAGCAGGTCTGCCGAACGAACCGGAGAGAGAAAAAGGGAAAAAACGAATTAAATGTCGAGGATATGATCGCCGTTGCATAATTGCCCTGAAACAGGGCAACGTGTCTTTTCATGCACCGGCTATGTGCACAGATTCAGGCACCCTGCCAGCGGGTGAAGAGATCCTCGGGCAGGTCGATGTCGAACTGATCGAGTACGCGGTTAACGGTCTGGTTGATAACGTCGTCCAGCGTTTGCGGACGATGGTAGAACGCGGGCACCGGCGGCATGATCACAGCCCCCAGCTCAGCAGCCTGCGTCATTAAGCGCAGATGGCCCAGGTGCAGCGGCGTTTCCCGCACGCACAGCACCAGAGGACGCCGCTCCTTCAGCACCACATCCGCCGCACGCGTCACCAGGGTGTCGGTGTAGCTGTTCACAATGCCGGAGAGCGTTTTAATTGAACAGGGCAGGATCACCATGCCGGCGGTTTTAAACGAGCCTGAGGAGATGCTGGCGGCGATATCACGGGCATCGTGAACGACATCCGCAAGCGCCTGAACATCACGCAGGGAGAGATCGGTTTCCAGAGAGAGGGTCTGCCGCGCCGCCTGGCTCATCACCAGATGGGTTTCGACGTCCGCCACGTTACGCAGAACCTGTAGCAAACGTACGCCGTAAATCGCGCCGCTGGCACCGCTGATCCCTACAATGAGTCGTTTCATGATTTTCGCCCTTGCTGATTTCAGGGCAGACTGTGCAGGATTTTACTGGGAGTTGCAAGTGAGGGCGAGCGCCCTCACCTGCATACGCATCAACCTTCGTTGTGCATCTCTAAGCTTTCGAGATCGTTTTGCAGCTGGACGGCTTTCGCATCGTCGTTACGCAGAGAATCCAGATAGTCGAGATACTGCTGGTCAACGTCTTTCGTCACGTAGATCCCATTGAATACCGAGCATTCGAACTGCTGAATATCCGGGTTCTCGGCGCGCACCGCGTCGATCAGATCGTTCAGATCCTGGAAAATCAGACCGTCGGCACCGATGATCTGCCGGATTTCGTCTACTTCACGACCGTGAGCAATCAGCTCGTTAGCGGTTGGCATATCAATGCCATACACGTTCGGGAAGCGAATTTCCGGCGCTGCGGAGGCAAGATACACTTTCTTCGCCCCGGCCTCACGCGCCATCTCGATGATCTGCTCAGACGTCGTGCCGCGCACAATGGAGTCGTCCACCAGCAGCACGTTCTTGTCGCGGAACTCGGCGCGGTTAGCGTTCAGCTTACGACGTACTGACTTACGACGCAGCTGCTGGCCCGGCATGATAAAGGTGCGGCCCACGTAGCGGTTTTTCACGAAGCCCTGACGGTACGGCTTGTCCAGAATACGGGCAATCTCCAGCGCGATATCACAGGAGGTTTCAGGGATTGGGATGACGACGTCGATGTCGAGATCGTCCCACTCGCGGGCAATCTTCTCGCCCAGCTTCGTCCCCATATTGACGCGCGCGCTGTAAACGGAAATCTTGTCGATGAACGAGTCCGGACGCGCGAAGTAAACGTATTCGAACAGGCACGGGTTGCTCACCGGATTGTCGGCGCACTGACGGGTAAACAGCTGGCCCTTCTCAGTGATGTAGACCGCTTCGCCTGGCGCGACATCACGCAGGAATTCGAAGCCCAGAGTATCCAGCGCCACGCTTTCGGAGGCAACCATGTACTCGGAACGGCCATCGCCGAGATCACGTTTGCCGAGCACCAGCGGGCGAATGCCGTTTGGATCGCGGAAGGCTACCATGCCATGACCGATGATCATCGCCACGCAAGCATACGCGCCACGGATCTGGCGATTAGTCGCGGCAACGGCAGCAAAAATGTTGTCTGCTTCCAGCGGATAATGGCGGAAGTTATCCAGCTCGCTGGCAAAGATATTGAGCAGGATTTCAGAATCAGAGGTGGTGTTAATGTGGCGACGTTTCTCTTCAAACAGCTTTTTACGCAGCTCGTGGGCATTGGTCAGATTGCCATTGTGGGCAAGCGTGATGCCATACGGGGAGTTAACGTAAAAAGGCTGAGCCTCAGAGGCGCTGGAACTGCCAGCAGTAGGATAACGAACGTGACCGATCCCCATATTACCTTGCAGACGCTGCATATGGCGGGCTTCAAATACATCGTTTACCAGGCCGTTCGCCTTGCGTAAACGGAAGCAGTTGTTTGCATCAATGGTGATGATACCCGCAGCATCCTGCCCACGGTGCTGAAGCACCGTTAACGCGTCATAAATCGACTGGTTTACCGGCATGAAACCGGCGATACCGACAATACCGCACATTCGTCTTTTCCTCGTTAAGCCACATCTCAGGGTTTATGCCCTGGGCAAGAAACTCGACGAGCTTTGCAGATAGTCAAAGAACCATCTGATGATGAAGCTGAACTCCGGAATGAGCTGCGATTTTTGCCAGTCTTCACTTTTGGAGAACCCGGTAAAGGTATCCAGGAAGAACAGGATCGCGGCCACAATGAGCACGCCTCGCAACGCGCCGAAACAGATGCCGAGCACCCTGTCCGTTCCTGACAGACCGGTTTTCTCGACCAGCTGACCTATCACGTAATTGACGATAGCGCCGACAATCAGCGTCGCGATAAACAGCACCGCGATGGCGATTCCGTTTCGGACCAGTTCATCTTCAAAGCCCGTGAACCAGACAGACAGGTAAGTGTAGTAATGACTGGCAACAAAGAAAGCACAACCCCAGGTTACCAGCGATAACGCTTCACGAACAAAGCCACGGATCAGGCTAACCAGACAGGAAAAACCAATCACCGCAATGATGGCGTAATCAATCCAGACCATATGTGTCCCACGATTTAACGCCCTGTCATCCAGTTCGGGGCGAATTCTAACAGAAAAAGAAAACGTTTGCGTAGGGATTTCCTTCCCGCGCGTAAATAAAAAAGGCGCTGAAAAAATGTTCAACGCCGTGGCTTGTCGCCTCTCTCTTACAGGAGCAGGTCGTACTTAGTTTGCGCTGTAGCCCATCACCACACCGCTCAGGCCGGAGATCTGCTTCAGCTCACCCAGCGACCCTTTCAGTTTGTCTTTAGACGCTTCTGGCCCCACGAGGATACGGGTAATTTTACCCTGCACCGGCGTGGAAGGTGAAGTGTAAACACGATATCCCGCACTGCGCAGTTTACCCACCACCTCATTCACCTTGTCCGCATTTTTCAGCGCACCGAGCTGCACCACGTAGGCTTTGCCCGTTGGGGCAGCAGCGTCCTGCTGCGTCGGTTTTGCTGGCGGAGGCGTCTCTGACGCTGCGGCGAGCTGTTCTGCCGCTTTATCACGCTGCGGTTTCGGCTGCGGCTTCTCAACCGGCTTCGGTTTTTCAACCGGTTTAGGCTGCTCGACCGGCACAGGATCGATATCGCTGTTGCTCGTGGCCGCCAGGCGAGACGGATCGAGCGACGGTGCGGCGGCATCCCCCGCGCGCACCTCTTCCGCCGCCCCTTCCGGAGGCTGAGCAGGCAATGCCTGCGTCGCCGCGGGCAGCATATCCGGCTCATCGCGATCGCCCGGTTTCGGCACCAGCGGAATCGCGGCAAACTCATCCTGATAATGCTTTTTCTGCCCGTCGAGCAGCCCGGGAAGAATAATCACCCCGAGCGCGACCAGCACAATGGTTCCTGTTAAACGGTTCTGAAACTTACTCGCCACCGGTTCTCCCCGCGTCCATCACTTCCATGACATGTGCCACCGTGTGGAATGAACCACACACCAGCACGGTATCTTCTGGTTTAGCCTCCGCCATCGCGGCATGCCAGGCCTGCGCCACGCTACTGTAGATTGCGCCTTTGCCGAGATGTTCCATCAGCTGCTCAGCCGTCGCGCCGCGTGGCCCCTCCAGAGGAGCACAATACCAGCTATCGACCACACTCTCCATGCAGGCCAGCGTCCCGCCGATATCTTTATCATGAAGCATACCGATAACCGCCAGCACGCGCCCGGTTTTTGGTAACGATTTGAGACGTCCCGCGAGATACGCCGCCGCATGCGGGTTGTGCGCCACGTCCAGGATCAGACGCGGTGACTCGCTGACGATCTGGAAACGCCCCGGCAGAATTGCGCTCTGAATGCCGTCGCGGATAGCCTGCTCGCTGACAGCTAATCCGCTGGCGCGCAGTGCCGCCAGCGCGGTTGCCGCATTAGGCTGCGGGACCTGCGGCAGCGGCAGGTTATCCAACGCCCCCTGCGCGTCGCTAAAGCGCCAGCCGTTGTCCTGAACCTCATACTGCCAGTCAACGCCGCGGCGCAGCAGTTGTGCGCCCTTTTCGTTCGCCACGTCAGCAATGGTGTGCGGCATGTCCGGCTCGCCCACCACGGCAGGTTTATTTGCCCGGAAAATACCGGCCTTCTCGCGGCCAATGCTTTCACGATCGGGCCCCAGCCAGTCGATATGATCCAACGCGATGCTGGTCACTACCGCCACGTCTGCATCGACGATATTGGTCGCATCAAGACGTCCGCCAAGACCAACCTCAAGGATCACCACGTCCAGCTGGGCCTGTTTGAACAGCCACAGGGCCGACAGAGTGCCGTATTCAAAATAGGTTAATGAGGTCTCTCCGCGCGCGGCTTCAATTTCCGCGAACGATGCCGTATGCGCCGACTCCGGCAGCTCGCTGTTCTGCACACGAACCCGCTCGGTGTAGCGTACCAGATGTGGCGAGCTGTACACGCCGACCCTGTAGCCCGCCGCCATCAGGACGGATTCCAGCGTGCGGCAGGTGGTACCTTTGCCGTTGGTGCCTGCGACGGTGAACACGAAAGGCGCCGGTTTCAGCACATCAAGACGCGCGGCAACCTGGCTTACGCGCTCAAGCCCCATATCGATGGTTTTACTGTGCAGGTTTTCCAGATAAGAAAGCCACGCGGCCAGGGGCGACGTGGCTTGGGGAATGCTTTTATTTTCCATAATGCCCGGTTGTCATTAACAGATTAGAAAGCAAAAGGGCAGCGCCAACCGGCCCTGCCCTTTTCAGTTATCAGGCCTCGGGTTCCTGATCCGGTACCACCACGCCTTCACGCGGCTCATCCGGGTTCGGCGCTGGCAGATTCATCAGCTTCGCCAGGATGCGCGCCAGTTTCAGGCGCATTTCCGGACGGCGGACGATCATGTCGATGGCGCCTTTCTCAATGAGGAACTCACTGCGCTGGAATCCCGGCGGCAGTTTTTCACGAACGGTCTGCTCGATAACGCGAGGACCCGCAAAGCCGATCAGCGCTTTTGGCTCAGCGACGTTCAGGTCGCCCAGCATCGCGAAGCTCGCGGAGACGCCGCCCATGGTTGGGTCGGTCAGCACGGAGATGTACGGCAGACCGCGCTCCTGCATCTTCGCCAGCGCTGCAGAGGTTTTAGCCATCTGCATCAGGGACATCAGCGCTTCCTGCATACGTGCTCCGCCGGAGGCAGAGAAGCAGATCAGCGGACAGTTGTCTTCCAGCGCCTGCTCAACGGCACGCACGAAGCGCGCACCGACCACGGAGCCCATTGAGCCGCCCATAAAGGAGAACTCAAACGCAGCGGCAACAACCGGCATCCCATGCAGGGTGCCTTTCATGACGACCAGCGCGTCTTTCTCGCCGGTCTCTTTCTGTGCGGAGGCCAGACGATCTTTATATTTTTTGGAGTCGCGGAACTTCAGCACGTCTTTTGGCTCAAGCTCGCTGCCCAGTTCTACCAGAGAACCTTCGTCCAGCAGGCTATGCAGGCGGTTGCGCGCCGACATACGCATATGGTGGTCACACTTCGGACACACCTCAAGGTTGCGCTCCAGCTCTGCGCGATACAGAACCTGGCCGCAGCTATCACACTTCGTCCATACCCCTTCAGGAATGCTCGCTTTACGCGTTGGGGTAATGTTGCTTTTAATTCGTTCAATCCAGCTCATTGATAACCTTTCTGCCTGAACCTGGTCGTATGCCAGTTTTGCTATAAGAGGCGAATAATGCCATTTTTGCCTCCAACAGACCATGAATGTTGCACATTAAAACATAACAGCCCGAAACTTTGGATAAAAAAGTGGTCGAACCGCCAGCGTGCATTTACTTCGCTTGCTTTGCCGCCGCACGTTTGTGACGAATGATTTCGATAACGCCCGGCAGTACGGAAAGCACAATAATCGCTACAATCAGTAACTTAAGATTTTCCTGAACCACCGGGAGATCGCCAAACAGGTAGCCTGCATAGGTAAACAGCAGTACCCAAAGCAGCGCCCCCACGACGTTATACATGGCAAAATGACGATAGGACATATGTCCCATTCCCGCCACAAACGGTGCAAATGTGCGCACAATAGGCACAAAGCGCGCAAGGATAATGGTTTTTCCGCCATGGCGTTCATAAAACGCATGAGTTTTATCTAAATAGCTGCGGCGGAAAATTTTTGAATCCGGATTGCTGAAAAGCCGCTCACCGAATACGCGTCCAATCGTGTAGTTGACCGCATCACCGACGATGGCAGCAATCACCATCAGCACCACCATAAGATGCACATTCAGATCGTTGGTGGGCAGCGCCGATAACGCCCCGGCGACAAACAGCAGTGAATCGCCCGGCAGGAACGGCGTAACAACCAGCCCGGTTTCACAGAACAGAATGAGGAACAGAATGGCATAAACCCAGACGCCATACTGCGCGACCAGCTCTGCCAGGTGAACATCAATATGCAGGATGAAATCAATCAAAAAACGAATTACGTCCATATTGTCTAAGCCTTAATTGCACCTTGTTTAGTCCGCTAAAAACAGCGGCCCCATTGGCGGTTTCGGCAGGTCAAACCGATCCGGATAGTCTACCGAGACCAGATACAGCCCTTCCGCTTTCGCCGTGGCTGCCGCAAGCGTTCTGTCCTTCGCTGCCAGCAGGTCTGCAATCCAGCTCTCCGGCTGGTGTCCGGCACCCACTTCCATCAGGCTGCCCACAATATTCCGCACCATATGATGTACAAAGGCATTGGCTTTGATATCCACCACCACATACGCGCCAAAACGGCTGACGTTAATGTGCATGACATTACGCCACGGCGTGCGGGACTGACACTGCACCGCACGAAACGAGGTAAAGTCATTTTCACCAATCAGACACTGCGCCGCGCGATGCATGCGTTCCGCATCGAGCGGTTCATAAAAATGCGTCACGCCCTGGCTTAACACCGCCGGACGCAGACGCTGGTTGTAGATGACATAACGGTAACGACGCGCGGTGGCGCTGAAACGCGCATGAAAATCATCCGGCACAGCTTTCACCCAGCGCACCGCAATGTCACCAGGCAAATTCGCATTTACACCCAGCGTCCAGGCGGCATCCTTACGCACGGCGGTGGTCTCAAAGTGCACCACCTGCCCCGTGCCGTGAACGCCCGCGTCCGTCCGGCCTGCGCACAGGACGTTAATCGGCTCGTTTGCCACCTGAGAGAGCGCTTTCTCCAGTTTCTCCTGGACGCTGCGCACCTCATTCTGACGCTGCCAGCCATAATATTTACTGCCATCGTACTCAATACCGAGGGCAATTTTATGAACCGGCTTTTGTTCCACGTCTGACATCAGTACAGGTACTCCTGCACCAGTTTCTCGGCGATCTTGACCGCTATCAGCGCGCCGCCGAAACGAACGTTGTCGGCAACGGACCAGAACTGGACCTGCTCCGGCATACCGTAGTCGTTACGCACGCAGCTAACGGAAAGATGCGCGCTACCGGTGGCGTCTCCTACCTGCGTCGGGAACTCACTCTCTTCAGAGAGAACGATGTCTTCCCCGCGGCCAAACGCATCGCGCGCCTCTTCTGCCGCCAGGGGACGCAGCGCTTCAAAGCCGACCATCTGCGCGTGACCGTAGAAGACCGGGGACTGCACGACGCTTGCGGAGATCATCAGGCCATCGTCCTGCAGAATTTTACGCACCTCATCAACGATACGACGCTCTTCGCGCACGGAACCCTCGCGGTCCGGCAGCAGCGGCAGCATATTGAACGCCAGCTGGCGGCCAAAGAAATCATCTTCGTCAATCGGGATGCCGTTCAGCAGCTTCGCGCTCTGCCCGGCCAGCGCGTCAACGGCCTTTTTGCCGTTTGCGGATGCGGACAGCAGGCTGGTCACGGTAATGCGCGACAGGCCGCCGTCGTCGATCAGCGGTTTCAGGGCGGTCAGCAGCTGGCTGGTCAGGCTGTTCGGTACTGCAATGACGTTACGGTTGCGGTAGTCAGCCAGTAAAAACGGGTTCACGTCCGGCACCACCAGCGGCACATCCGGCTCCATGGAGAACAGACCGCTCAGATCGATGACCAGACAGCCTGCGTTGGTCGCCTCTTCAACGTACGCCGCAGTGGCTTCAGCGCCCGCGGCGAAAAACGCCAGCTGCGCCTGCGTCCAGTCGAACGCCGCCGCATCCTGAACCATGACGGATTTATTGTTAAAACGCAGATGCTCACCCGCGCTATCCGTTCGCGCCAGCGCATAGATATCGCCCACCGGGAACTGACGCTCAGCAAGCGTTTCGAGCAGGGCTTCGCCCACGGCACCCGTGGCACCTAAAATGGCAATGTTCCAGCCTTCAGACATGGTGGTTTACTCCAGAAATAAAAAAGCGTCCCTGTCGGAGTATCCGACAGGGAGCATTAAGAAGACATTAATGCGCCGGGTGATGAACGGCGTTAAACCCCAGCTTGTGCAGCAGCGTCGCCGCCGACGCGTCGTCGCACATCACATAGAGGGAAGACCACTCGCGGCGCTCAACGTAGTTCTTGCGCAGCTTATCAAACTCACCCGGGATCCCCGCCACTTTACGCAGCAGCGCATCATCGCGGCGCACATCATACACCAAATGCACCAGCCTTTTCAGCGTTGCCTGATCGAGCGGGCCGTGAAGGGTAATGCGGCCAAATTCAGGCGCGGGGAGTAAGGTATCCAGCGCCACCTGCTGCGGATGGCCGATAAAGGCGCTGTAGGCTTCGAAGACCTGCGTCGTACCGCGGGCTTTCCCTTCGAGGGTATAACCAGCGATATGCGCCGTGCCCACATCAACCTTATTTAGCAGCTCAACGTTGAGGTCCGGCTCAGGCTCCCAGACGTCCAGCACCACGCTGAGGTCTTGTCCTTCGTTCAGACACGTCAGCAGCGCGGCGTTATCGACTACCGGACCACGGCAGGCATTTATCAGAATAGTGCCAGCCTTCAGACGGCGAATTAACGCCTCATCGGCCAGATGCAGAGACTTATACGGCCCCTCTTTAAACAGCGGCGTGTGGAACGTCAGCACGTCGCACTGTTCAACCAGCTCGTCCAGCGAACGGAAATCCCCGTCGTCGCCGTTGTCTTTGCGCGGCGGATCGCACAGCAACGTGCGAATCCCTAACGCTTCCAGGCGCTTTTGCAGGCGTCCGCCGACGTTACCCACGCCGACAATCCCCACGGTGCGGTCTTTCAGCGCAAACCCGTCGCGCTCGGCCAGCATCAGCAGCGAGGAGAAAACGTATTCCACGACGGCAATCGCGTTACAGCCCGGCGCGGCGGAGAAACCGATTCCGGCCTGCTTCAGCCATTTATCATCCACATGATCGATCCCTGCCGTTGCGGTCCCAACGAACTTAATCGCCTTACCGGCGAGCAACGCCTCATTTACTTTGGTCACCGAGCGCACCATCAGGGCGTCGGCATCGTCCAGTTCGTTGACCGGGATCGGGCGACCAGGAACAGCCTTAACGTTACCCAGGCGGCTAAACAGCTCACGGGCGTAAGGCATATTTTCATCAACGAGGATTTTCACGTCTGAGTACCTGTTTGAGAGGAAGAAAACCTGCCAAGTGTGCCATAATCTGGCCGCCAGGCATATACGTCTGCCAGGTTTACGCTGAGTTTTGACTTTAAGGATTTTTGACGATGCAGCCCATTTCAGGTACGCCGCCACGCCCTCCGGGTGAAGGCCCCGTCACGCCAAACGTTGCCGGTGAACAACCGCTATCCACGCAACAGCGCACCGTGCTGGAGCGACTGATCACGCGCCTGATTGCGCTGACTTCACAGCAAAACGCGGAAGTCTGGGCCGGGGTGAAGCATGATTTAGGCGTGAGGAACGACGCACCGCTGCAGTCGCGCCATTTCCCCGCTGCCGAGCAAAATCTGAACCAGCGTATTACAACCGCGCAGCAGAACCACACCACGCGCCAGATTGTTTCTCAGCTGACGGAGCTGCTGGGCCAGGGAAATAACCGCCAGGCGGTGAGTGATTTTATTCGCCAGCAGTATGGTCAGACCGCGCTGGGCCAACTGACGCCCGACCAGCTCAAAACCGTGCTGACGCTGCTGCAGAACAATGAGCTGTCGATTCCGCAGCCGCAGGTGCGCCCGGCGACCGAGCGTCCGCTGCTGCCCGCCGAGCACAATACGCTCAAGCAGATGGTGACAAAGCTGGCCGCGGCCACCGGCGAGCCGACGAAGCTTATCTGGCAATCCATGCTGGAACTGTCGGGCGTGAAGGCAGGCGAGCTGATCCCGGCCAAACAGTTTACCCATCTGGTGACCTGGCTCCAGGCACGCCAGACGCTCAGCACCCAGAGCGCCCCTACCCTGCATACTGTGCAGGCCGCACTGAAACAGCCGCTTGAGCCGCACGAGTTCGAGGTGATTCGGGATTATGCCCAGCAGAACTGGCAGGCCACGCCGCAAACGGTACTGACTACCGCGCAGGTGCAGGATCTGCTCAACCAGATCTTTGTTCGCCGCGCCGAGCGCGAAGGCGGCGTACCGGAGGTGAGAAATATTCAGCCGATCTACAGCCCGCTGTTTGCGCCGGTCGTGGAGACCTTCAGAACACTTTCTGCGCGTCCGGGATTGATGTTTATTGCATTACTGATTGCGCTGGCGATTTTCTGGCTGGTTGCCTGATATTTTGCCCGGTGGCGCTGCGCTTACCGGGCCTACAACGGCTAGAACCGTAGGCCGGGTAAGGCGCAGCCGCCACCCGGCAACAACGACTCACGTTCTGCGAAACGCCACCAGCGTCACCACGATCCCCACCACCGCGGAAACCGCACCGGCCAGGAAGACGGACGGATAGCCAAACGAGGTGGCTAACACCCCGGCCAGCGGCCCGGTTACCCCGTATGAGATATCCTGAAACGCCGCATAGCCGCCGAGCGCCGTCCCGCGCACCTGCGGAGCCACGCGCTTCACCACTTCTACACCGAGTGCCGGGAAAATCAGAGAACAGCCGCAGCCGGTCAGCGCCGCACCAAGCAGCGCAACGGATGCCACGGGTGCATTCCACAACAGCAGAAGACCGATGGTTTCAATGACCAGCGACGCCACCGCCACCTTCACGCCGCCAAAGCGATCCGGCATCCAGCCGAAGAAGACGCGCATCAGCACAAACGCGCCGCCAAACGCGGTAAGCGTAAAACCGGCCATCGCCCAGCCGCGGCTCATAAAATAGAGCGAGACGAACGTCCCAATCACCGCAAAACCCACGCCCTGCAGCGCCAGGCCCAGGCCCGGCTGCCAGATTTGGCCGACCACGCTCCACAGGGAAGGACGCTCGCCTTTGTGCGCGGGCACCTTACGCACCGAGCCGTTAAACGCCCATGCCACCAGCGGCAGCGCCATGGTGGTGGCAGCCAGCGCCGCAAAACCGAACTGGCTGTTGATCAGCAGACCAAGCGGTGCCCCGGCGGCCAGCGCGCCGTAGATGGCCATGCCGTTCCAGGACATCACCTTGCCGGAACGTACTGGCCCTACCAGCCCCATTCCCCAGGTCAGGGTGCCGGTCAGCAGCTGGCTTTCACCAAAGCCCAGGATTAAACGGCCCAGCACCAGCAGCGCAAATTTATACGCCGCGTCGACCGGCAGAAGAGCCGCCAGCAGCCATGCGCCGCCCGCCAGCCCGCAGGCAAACATCCCCTGCAGCGCCGAGCGTTTGGCACCGTGCTGGTCCGCCAGACGTCCGGCGTAGCCGCGGGTTAATACCGTGGCTAAAAACTGAATGCCCACGGCAATGCCGACCATGGTGTTGCCATAGCCCAGCTCCTGATGAACGAACAGCGGGATCACCGGCAGCGGCAGGCCAACGGTCATATAGGTCAGGAATACCGCAAAGGCGATACGGAACAGCGAGACGTTCGCTGAAGGGGTTGTTTCTGTTTGAGTTACTGCAGTCATGCTTTACTCCGAAATGAAGAGTAAGGCGGGGAAATGCCACGCCCCCTCTACCTGATTATCAGGATTAAGGTGCGTTGGTTGACGTTAAACGCTTACGCATTATCGTGAGGATAATGTTGAGTGGTGAAGTTTGCCTGTGAGATCAGCTGCTTGTCAATGCATAAAAAAGGGAGCCTTATGGCTCCCCTTTCGAATCAAACATAAAACTTATGCTTTCAGCTTACGCATGACCAGCGTGGCGTTGGTGCCGCCGAAACCGAAGCTGTTGGACATGACGGTAGTCAGCGTCGCGTCCGTTGGTTTGGTCACGATGTTCAGGCCAGCAGCCTGCTCGTCCATCTCTTCGATGTTGATGCTTGGCGCGATAAAGCCGTTTTCCAGCATCAGCAGAGAGTAGATCGCTTCCTGTACGCCAGCCGCACCCAGAGAGTGACCGGTCATGGCTTTGGTCGCGGAGATTGCCGGGCTGTTGTCGCCGAAGACTTCACGGATCGCACCCAGCTCTTTCACGTCGCCTACCGGCGTAGAAGTACCGTGAGAGTTCAGGTAGTCGATTGGGGTGTCAACGCCGTGCATCGCCATCTTCATGCAGCGCACCGCGCCTTCACCGGATGGCGCAACCATGTCGGCGCCGTCAGACGTTGCACCGTAGCCCACGATCTCAGCATAGATGTGCGCACCACGTGCCAGGGCGTGCTCTAGCTCTTCAACCACAACCATACCGCCGCCGCCCGCGATGACGAAACCGTCACGGTGCGCATCGTAGGTACGGGAAGCTTTGTCCGGAGTCTCATTGTACTTAGTGGACAGTGCGCCCATCGCGTCGAATTCGCAGGCCATTTCCCAGCCCAGCTCTTCGCCGCCGCCAGCAAATACGATGTCCTGTTTACCCAGCTGGATCTGCTCAACAGCATTACCGATGCAGTGCGCGGAAGTCGCACACGCAGAGCTGATGGAGTAGTTCACACCGTGGATTTTGAACGGGGTCGCCAGGCATGCGGAAACCGCAGAACCCATGGCTTTAGTCACCACGTACGGACCTACCGCTTTCAGACCACGCGGGCTACGCATTGCGTCAGCACCAAATACCTGCGCTTTAGATGAGCCGCCGGAACCGGCGATCAGACCCACGCGCGGGTTGTTCTGATAAACCTCTTCGCTCAGGCCAGAATCTTTGATCGCTTCCTGCATGGAGAGATAAGCATAAATAGAGGCATCGTTCATGAAACGAACCACTTTGCGGTCAATCAAACCGGTGGTGTCCAGTTTGACGTTACCCCATACGTGGCTACGCATACCTGAATCTTTAAACTCTTCAGAGAAAGTGATCCCGGAGCGTCCTTCACGCAGAGATGCCAGGACTTCCTGCTGGTTATTACCGATGCTGGAAACAATGCCCAGGCCAGTAATCACTGCACGTTTCATTCAATACCTCTGTAAGTCGCACTATAGTAAGTTTCGAGTCGCACAATAGCGTACACTTGTACGCCGAACAAGTCCGATCAGACATTTTCTGCGGAAATTTGCACCGATGGACTCACATCGTTAAGATCGTGCCACTGCCTGTCAGACGAGTAACTTACGTGAAACAAAACGCTATACAACCCGCCAACCTCGAATTCAACGCTGAGGGTACACCTGTTTCCCGAGATTTTGATGACGTCTATTTTTCTAATGATAACGGACTCGAAGAAACTCGCTATGTTTTCCTCGACGGAAACCAGCTCAGCACCCGCTTCCCGGCGCACCCGCGGAGCCTGTTTGTGGTCGCGGAAAGTGGATTCGGCACCGGTCTGAATTTTTTAACCCTCTGGCAGGCGTTTAATCAGTTCCACGCTGCTCACCCTGAGGCTACGCTACAAAGATTACATTTCATCAGTTTCGAAAAATTCCCGCTCACCGCGCACGATCTGCGGCTTGCCCACCAGCGCTGGCCGGAGCTTGCGCCTTGGGCAGAACAGCTTCAGGCGCAGTGGCCGCCCCACATCGGCGGCTGTCACCGTCTGATTTTGGACGGTGGACGCGTCACGCTGGACTTATGGCTCGGCGACATCAACGACCTGACCGACAGGCTCGATGATTCGATGAATCAGAAGGTCGACGCGTGGTTTCTGGACGGTTTTGCCCCTGCCAAAAACCCGGACATGTGGAGCCAGCATCTGTTTAACGCGATGGCGCGGCTGGCGCGCCCTGGGGCTACCCTTGCCACCTTCACCTCGGCGGGCTTTGTCCGCCGTGGGCTGCAGGAGGCGGGCTTTACCATGCAGAAGACCAAAGGCTTTGGCCGCAAGCGCGACATGCTTGTCGGCAGGATGGAGCAGACGCTGGAGATCCCCGCTCAGACGCCCTGGTTTGCGCGCCGCGCCAGCGCATCGCGCGACGTAGCGATCGTTGGCGGTGGGATCGCCAGCGCCCTGCTCTCGCTCGCCCTTCTCCAG
This sequence comes from Enterobacter sp. SST3, assembly GCF_000286655.1. Taxonomy (NCBI): domain Bacteria; kingdom Pseudomonadati; phylum Pseudomonadota; class Gammaproteobacteria; order Enterobacterales; family Enterobacteriaceae; genus Enterobacter; species Enterobacter sp. SST3. The sequence continues at coordinate 23,508 of NZ_ALNS01000028.1, forward strand.
CGTGGCTGGCAGGTCACGCTCTACTGCGCTGACGACGCGCCCGCCAGCGGCGCATCCGGCAACCGTCAGGGGGCGCTCTATCCGCTTTTAAGCGCACACGACCCGGCCCTGTTCCAGTTTTTCCCCGCGGCCTTTACCTTCGCCCGCCGCCTGTACGACGCGCTGCCAGTGGCATTCGACCACGACTGGTGTGGCGTGACGCAGCTCGGCTGGGATGAGAAGAGCCAGCAGAAGATCGCGCAGATGCTGTCGCTGGGCCTGCCGGAAGAAATTGCCCGCGCGGTAAGTGCCCAGGAGGTGGCGGACACCGCTGGCGTAGAAACCGGGTGTGGGGGCATTCAGTACCCGCTCGGCGGCTGGCTGTGTCCGGCTGAACTGACCGCGGCGGTCATTGCCCTGGCGCAGTCGCGCGGGCTGACGACGCATTATGCCCACAAGGTGGAATCGCTCAGCCGGACAGAACGCTGGGATCTGCGTTTTGCTGATGGCAAGGAGGCGAGCCATGCCAGCGTTGTGCTGGCCAACGGGCATCACATCAGCCAGTTTATCCAGACAGCGACGCTGCCGGTTTATCCGGTCGGCGGCCAGGTAAGCCATATCCCCACCGCGCCTGCGCTCGGCAAACTGCGCCAGGTGCTGTGCTATGACGGCTATCTGACACCGCAAAATCCGTCTAACGGCCATCACTGCATCGGGGCCAGCTATCATCGTGGCGAAACGGATATGCGCTACAGCGAAGCGGATCAGGCGCAAAACCGCCAGCGCCTGATTGACTGTTTCCCGGATGCGACGTGGGCGAAAGAGGTTGACGTCAGCGAGGGTGACGCGCGCTGCGGCGTGCGCTGCGCCACCCGCGATCATCTGCCGATGGCGGGCAACGCGCCGGACTATGACGCGACGCTTGCGGCCTATGAAGATCTGGCTGAAAACAAGGAAACGGCGGTGGCCGCACCGGTGTATCCGGAGCTGTTTATGCTGGGCGGGCTGGGTTCCCGTGGGCTGTGCTCTGCGCCGCTGCTGGCTGAAGTATTAGCCGCGCAAATGAGCGACGAGCCAATTCCGCTGGACAGGGTTACGCTTGCGGGACTGAATCCGAATCGCTTGTGGGTAAGGAAACTGCTGAAGGGGAAAATGGTTAAGTAAGGTGCGGCCTGGTGCCCTCACCCTAACCCTCTCCCACAGGGAGAGGGAAAATTAGTAGGCCCGGTAAGCGCAGCGCCACCGGGCGAAAAACAATGACTTAGCGTTTAGCCTGCTGGAACAGGTTGTCCCACATGCCCAGCACCAGTGACTGGTCGCGCGGAGAGAGCTCCCCGGCCTGAATGGCTTTCTCCAGACTGCGGGTCACTTCCTCATGAACAGCGTCGGCAGAGTGATCGTCACCTGCTTCCAGCTCGGCTACCGCGAGCGTCAGGTGACCACGCAGATAACCGCTGGCGAACAGCTCATCATCGCTGGCGTGTTCCACCATGTCATCAATTAACGCCAGAATGCGTGATTCAAATTCTGCGATCATCTTCTTTCCTCTGTTAAAGATCTTCCGGCCAAGGGAAGCTTTCCGCCGCAATCGCCGGCGTGTGGTAATAATTCTGTAAGGCCTCGATCAGGCGCGCCGGACGTGCCGGGATGCCTTTCTCAAGGTATTCCATCACCTGCGCATGCACGCGGCGCTGGAAGACAATACGGTCTGGCTCGAAGTCGCCTTCGAGGTTGTCGCAGCTGACGTTGAACGGGAAACCCGCCGCCACGCAGAACAGCCATTCCAGCGCCTGCGGCTTCACTTCCACATCCTCAAACTGCCCCTGCGTCGCGGCGTCTCGCCCGTCCGGGCAATACCAGTAACCGAAGTCCACCAGTTCGCGACGCGCTTTTCCGGCGATGCACCAGTGCGAAATTTCGTGCAAACCGCTGGCGTAAAAGCCGTGCGCAAAGACGATGCGGTTATACGGAACCTCGTCATCAGCAGGAAGATAGATCGGTTCGTCGTCGCCTTTAATCAGACGGGTATTAAAATCGTCAGCAAAACAGCCGTCAAAGATCTCAATCAGCTGTTCATATTTATGCGTACTGTTCATTAGTGCATCCCCAACCAGGTGAGGATCTCCTGTCCATGGCTGTCATAAAGAAGTTTGGCGCTCATCACGGCCGAGACGATAACGATCATCGGACGGATCAGCTTTTGCCCTTTGCTTAATACCAGACGCGAGCCTGCGCGCGCGCCCAGGAACTGCCCTGCCATCATCACAAACCCGGTTGCCCAGATAACCTTGCCGCCAATGATAAACAGCAGCAGGCCGCCGACGTTCGAGGTCGCGTTGAGCACTTTGGCATGGGCGGTAGATTTGGCGAGGTTAAACCCGGCCAGCGTCACGAACGCCAGCGCGTAAAACGAGCCTGCCCCCGGGCCGAAGAAACCGTCGTAAAAACCGACGCAGCCCCCGGCAATCAGCGCAAACGGCAGGCCGTGCAGACGACGCTGACGGTCTTCCTCGCCGAGCTTCGGCATCAGCAGGAAGTAGAGACCGATACAGATAACCAGAACCGGCAGGATCTGGCGCAAAATATCCGACTGCACGTGCTGCACCAGCAGCGCGCCCGACGTGGAACCGATAAAGGTCATCAGGATATTGAGCTTCTGGTCGGCCAGGCTCACCACCTTACGGCGGATAAAATAGAGCGATGCTGAGAGCGAGCCGCCGCAGGCCTGCAGCTTGTTGGTGGCAAGCGCCTGCGCCGGGCTCATGCCCGCCGCCAGCAGCGCGGGTACGGTTAATAGCCCGCCGCCGCCCGCAAGGGCATCAATAAAACCGGCCAGCATAGCCACAAAGAACAGCACCACCAGCAGCAGCGGTGACACCATAAACAGATCGACGAAATTATCCATTAAAGTACATGCTCATCCAGTAGCGCCTGGCAGGAAGGCGGCAACGGAGGCGGTGTCTTCTTCTCAGGCTTAGAGGTTCCAGGTTTTGCCGGTTCAAACCAGCTTTGCAGTTCCGCACCACAGCCATCGCCTGGCGGCGGTAGCGGCTGATCTTCGCATTCCAGGCTATTCGCCGGGCAGCGCAGACGAACGTGCATGTGCGCACGATGCTGGAACCACGGGCGCACTTTGCGCAACCAGTCACGATCGGTTCCCTCATCGAGGCAGAGCTGTTGCTTGATAGCCGGGTTGACGAAGATCCGCGTAACGTCGTTATCTTTTGCCGCCAGCTTAATCAGGCTGAAGATATCCGGCGTCCACAGTGAAGGCACAACGCGCTTACCGTCGCTCGACACCAGATCCAGCGCCTGCGGTTTCAGCAACTGGGCTGAACTCCAGCGCGCTTTAGGCAGCTGCAGGAAGATATCGACATCCAGTCCGGTCTGGTGACTGGCGTGTCCACCGTTAAAACGCCCGCCCGCAGGCATCCCCATATCGCCGATCAGCATCGTGCCCAGCCCCAGATTATGCACCTGGTTTCCCAGCCGCTGGATGAACAGCACCAGATCCGGGTGGCCGAAGTAACGACGCTGGTCGGTACGCATCACCTGATAGGTATCCGATTGCAGCGGAAGTTCCTGAGCACCCACGATACAGCCGTTGGAAAAGGCGCCGATGGACTGCGCGCTCCCTGCCACCGGATGGGTGATTTTTTGCCACGGCGTAGCGGCCAGACTGGCTCCACTGGCAAGCAGCGCCAGCAGAGCAATTGCGGTTTTTTTCATGTTTACCAGCGTGGAATGGTGGTCGTCACATCCGCATTCTGCGCGCGCTGACGCAGGAAGTGATCCATCAGCACGATCGCCAGCATCGCTTCTGCGATCGGCACCGCGCGGATCCCCACGCACGGATCGTGACGTCCTTTAGTGATCATCTCAACTTCTTCGCCATCGCGGTTAATCGTGTGGCCCGGCACGGTAATGCTTGAAGTTGGTTTCAGCGCGATGTTGGCAATAATCTGCTGCCCGCTGCTGATCCCGCCCAGAATGCCGCCCGCGTGGTTGCTCTGGAAGCCCGCTTTCGTGATTTCGTCGCGATTCTGGCTGCCGCGCAGGGATACCACGTCAAAACCGTCGCCAATCTCAACCCCCTTCACCGCGTTGATGCTCATCAGCGCGTGCGCGATGTCGGCATCGAGACGGTCAAATACCGGCTCGCCCCAGCCTGGCGGGACGCCGTCGGCCACGACGGTGACTTTCGCCCCAATGGAGTCGCCCTCTTTTTTCAGACCGCGCATCAGTTCGTCCAGCGCGTCCAGCTTGTCGGCATCGGCACAGAAGAACGGGTTTTGCTCGACCTGATCCCAGTCTTTGATCGCCAGCGGAATGTCGCCCATCTGGGTCAGACAGCCGCGGATCACGATGCCAAATTTCTGCTGCAGGTATTTCTTAGCAATGGCGCCAGCCGCCACGCGCATCGCGGTTTCACGCGCGGAGGAACGTCCGCCGCCGCGATAGTCGCGGAAGCCGTACTTTTGTTCGTAGGTGTAGTCGGCATGGCCTGGACGGAACACGTCCTTGATGGTGCCGTAGTCCTGGGAGCGCTGATCGGTGTTTTCAATCAGCAGACCAATGCTGGTGCCGGTGGTACGGCCTTCAAAGACGCCGGAGAGAATTTTGACCTGGTCCGGCTCGCGACGCTGCGTGGTGTAGCGAGAGGTGCCCGGACGACGACGGTCGAGGTCATGCTGCAAATCGGCTTCGGTCAGTTCGATGCCTGGCGGTACGCCATCAACGATACAGCCCAGCGCCAGCCCGTGCGACTCGCCAAAGGTGGTCACGCGGAATACCTGTCCAATACTGTTTCCTGCCATCACGGCTCCGATGTTGTTGTTTGTGTTTGAGCGTTGTGAAACGGGCCGAAGCCCGCTGGATTAATCTTTATAGATGCTGAAGTGTTCGCGCGCGTCGAGCAGCTGCGCTTTGGTCAGCATAAAGACGCCGTCACCGCCGTTGTCGAACTCAAGCCAGGTGAACGGCACATCAGGGTACTGCTCTATCAGATGTACCATGCTGTTGCCCACTTCACAAATCAGAACGCCGTCGTCGGTCAGATAATCCGGCGCGCAGGCCAGAATGCGGCGGGTCAGCTTCAGGCCGTCAGATCCTGATGCCAGACCCAGCTCCGGCTCGTGACGGTATTCGTTCGGCAGATCGGACATGTCTTCCGCATCGACGTACGGCGGGTTAGTGACGATCAGATCGTACTGCAGCGTCGGCAGATCGCGGAACAGATCGGAGCGAATTGGCGTGACGTGATGGATCAGGCCGTGCTCTTCAATGTTGTGCTCGGTCACGGCCAGCGCATCGGTGGAGATATCGACGGCATCGACTTCCGCTTCCGGGAAGGCGTAAGCGCAGGCAATCGCGATACAACCGCTGCCGGTACACATATCCAGGATGTGCTGCGGCTGATGGCCGATCAGGCCTTCAAAGTGGTTGTTAATCAGCTCACCAATCGGCGAGCGCGGCACCAGCACGCGTTCATCGACATAGAACTCGTGGCCGCAGAACCAGGCTTTGTTGGTCAGGTAGGCGACCGGAATGCGTTCGTTGACGCGGCGAATCACGCGCTCAACGATGCGGTGTTTTTCGCTGGAGGTCAGGCGCGCGGTGCGCATGTCTTCCGGAATATCCAGCGGCAGATAGAGTGACGGCAGCACCAGCTGCACGGCCTCATCCCACGGGTTGTCGGTACCGTGTCCGTACCAGATATTGGCGGCGCTGAAGCGGCTAACCGACCAGCGCAACATGTCCTGTATGGTATGCAGCTCGTTTACTGCTTCATCGACAAATATTTTATCCACTCTTTCCTCCAGGGCATGCTCGCATAATTTTCGGCGGCTAGTTTGCCATGAAGACGGCGATAAATCAGCAATGACGCGTACCGCTTGAGGTTAAAAAATGCGTTTAGTCGGGTACACTATCGGAAATACGAGATGAGAATGACGAATGAAAAAGAAAACATCGCTCAGCGAGGAGGATCAGGCGCTCTTCCGCCAGCTAATGACCGGGACGCGGAAAATCGCACAGGACACCATCGTTCATCGCCCGCAGCGTAAAAAAATCAGCGAAGTCCCGGTCAAACGGCTGCTGCAGGAGCAGGCGGATAACAGCCACTATTTTTCAGATGAATTTCAGCCGCTGCTCAATACGCAGGGTGCGGTGAAATACGTGCGCGAAGACGTCAGCCATTTTGAACTGAAAAAGTTACGTCGCGGAGATTATTCGCCGGAGCTGTTTCTCGATCTGCATGGTTTAACGCAGATGCAGGCAAAACAGGAGCTGGGGGCATTGATCGCCGCCTGTCGCCGCGAACATGTTTTTTGCGCCTGCGTGATGCACGGCCACGGTAAGCATATCCTCAAGCAACAGACGCCGCTGTGGCTGGCTCAGCATCCACACGTGATGGCGTTTCATCAGGCACCCAAAGAGTACGGCGGAGATGCCGCATTGCTGGTGTTGATTGAAGTGGAAGAGTGGCAGCCGCCAGAATTACCCTGACAGGACGGCGGGAGGCCTGTTTTGCGCCCCCGCACAATCACACGTCACGTCAGATGGCTTTTGCCATCCTCAGGTTGCACGGACTCATTTGCCAGTTAAAGACACCTTTACCCGTTTCGTCCAGAGACACATTGGCAATGGCGGATGTCGTGAACATCGGCGGCGTTTCGCCCGGGCACAGCTCAGATACCAGATAGCCAACCAGTGGCAGGTGGGAAATGACCAGCGCGGACGCAACACCTTCATTGCACAGCGCCTGAAGATAGGCACTGACAAGGCCTACATCGCCACAGGGGGTGAGTTCAGGAAGAACATCCACGCTGGCCGGCAGGTTCATGCACTCCCCTACCACCTCCAGCGTCTGTTCAGCACGCAGGAACGGACTCACCAGAACGCGTTCGATGTCCACTTTTTGACCTTTAAGCCAGGTCGCCATCTGACGAGATTCGTCGCAGCCACACACGGTCAAAGGACGTACTGAGTCACTGGCGGCATCGAGTGCCGCGTCGCCGTGACGCATGATAAAAACTTGCATATTGCACCGCTTTTGTTAACCAGAATCACCGGCGTTAACTACCCGCGATAAATGCTGAGAGGTAGAAAACCCGATGGCCGGGCATTGTGCCTGATCCATTCGGTGAATGAAACGCTGTTTTTTACCTCAATGGCGTAAGTATAGTCAATCTCTGTTTACAAAATCGCCAGAACAGGTTCATTCACTTCAGGATTTACCCTTCTTTGACCTCAGCTTACGAGGACAGTTTCCCTTGCAGGCCAAAATGTCTGGCCCCGTTCCGCCATCTGCAATAATTCGTCACACGGTGTAAACCGTGGGCCATATTGCGAGGCCAGATGTTGCAAAATGGCAACCACTTCACCCGCGCCGAGTGTATCCATGTAGCGGAACGGGCCGCCAAGGAACGGCGGAAAACCAATACCAAATACCGCGCCGATGTCGCCATCGCGTGCGCTCTTGATCACCTGCTCACCAAAGCAGCGCGCCGCTTCATTGAGCATCATCATCACGCAACGTTCAGCGCACTGAACGGCAGACAGTTTTCCCTGACCGGTGGTCGAAATAAGCCCATAAACCGAAGGGTCGACCTGTTTCTTGCTTTTACGCCCTTTCGCGCCGTAAAGATAGAAACCGCGTTCATTTTTTCTGCCTTTGCGATCGTCCTTCAAAATTGCAGAAACAATGTTTGCAGGCGGGCTAAAACGATCGCCATAAGCTGCCTCCAGCACAGGTATAATTTTAGTGCCGGTGTCTATTCCCACCTCATCCAAAAGTTGGATTGGGCCAACGGGGAAACCAAACTTTACCAGCGCCTCGTCGACGTGTTCGATCTTCTCGCCTTCCGTCAGCAGCCGCATGGCTTCATTAATATAGGGCGCCAGAATACGGTTGACGTAGAAGCCGGCTTTATCTGCGACCACGATCGGCGTTTTACCCTGCTTCTTCGCAAGTTTGACTACCGTGGCGATGGTTTGCGGACTGGTGGTCGCATGTGGAATAACTTCCACCAGCGGCATTTTTTCTACCGGGCTAAAGAAGTGCAGCCCGATCACCTGCTCCGGACGCGCGGCTTTCGCCGCGATATCGCCAATCGATAATGACGACGTGTTGGAGGCAAAAATGGTATGCGGGGCGCAATGCTGCTCAACGTCTGCCACCATCTGCTGCTTAAGGGCCAGATCCTCAAACACGGCTTCAATCACCAGATCGCGGTGCGCAAAACCGCTGTAATCCGTCGTACCGGAGATCATTGCCAGGGTTTTATCACGCTCGCTTGCCTTGATATGGCGGCGTTTGACCTTTTGATCAAGGTTCTGCCAGCTGTACTGCAGCGCGTGGTTGATTCCCTTAGGGTTAATGTCTTTGATGCGTACCGGCAATTTGCCTTTGCTGGCGGTAACAAAAGCGATACCGCCGCCCATGAGCCCCCCACCCAGTACGCCAATGGCACGCAGCGGCGCAGGCGATGCCTCGCTGCCCGGGTCTTTTTTCACCTCTGTGCTGGCGAAGAAGATGCTGCGCAGCGCCTGTGACTGCGGCGTCATCGCCAGTTCGCCAAAGGCTTTGGCCTCCGCGGCATAGCCGCTGCTGCTGCCCTGCGACAGCCCGGTTTCGATCACGTCCAGGATCCGCTTTGCCGCCGGGTAATTGCCTTTGGTTTTTTGTTCGGTCTTTTTACCCACCATATTGAACAGGAGCGTTCTCCCCAGCGGACCGGCCAGCACGCGCTCGCGAACCGGCAGAGGACGTTTTGCCTGACGCCCTTTCAGCGCAAGCTCAACGGCGGCCTCCAGCAAAATGGACTGCGGCACGACGTCATCGACCAGACCGGCTTTCAGCGCCTGACGGGCACGCAGCTGTTTACCGGTTAAGATCATCTCCAGCGCCGTGCTGACGCCCACCAGCCGCGGCAGACGCTGCGTTCCGCCAGAACCAGGCAGCAGGCCCAGCTGCACTTCCGGCAGGCCCAGAATGGTTTTCGCATCGTCAGTACAGATGCGGCTGTGGCAGGCCAGCGCCAGCTCCAGTCCACCGCCCAGACACGCACCGTGGATCGCTGCGATGACCGGGATTGGGAGACTGTTGATCTCCGACATCACCTGCTGGCCCTGACGCGCCAGCTCTTCGGCTTCCAGCGCGCTTTGTGCCCGGGCAATCATGTTGATATCCGCCCCGGCGATAAAGTTGTCGGGTTTGGCAGAGATAAACACCAGACCGCGAATGGCTTTGTTCTCGCGGATCTGCTTTAGCATCGCGCGCACCTGAACGCCAAATTCGGCCTTCAGGGTATTCATCTTTTCATCAGGCACATCAATAGTGATAACGGCCACGTTATCGAGGCGAACCGTCAGATTAAATGCAGATGGCATATCCATTATTCAGCCTCCAGAACCATTGCTGCGCCAAGGCCGCCCGCCGCACAGGCGGTAACAAGGCCAAACCCACCGCCACGGCGACAGAGTTCATGTAATGTTTGCGTGATCATCCTCGCCCCTGTAGCGGCAAACGGATGACCGTAGGCGATAGAGCCACCCAGCACGTTGAATTTACTCTGATCCACTTCACCCGTGGCATGCGCGCGGCCCAGCACATCACGTGCGAAACGCTCGCTTGCCAGCAGCTGGACGTTTGCCAGGGTTTGCGCGGCAAACGCTTCGTGCATATCAATCAGGGTTAAATCAGCCAGCGTCAGCCCCGCGCGATCCAGCGCCAGCGGCGTGGACCATGCCGGACCCAACAGCATGTCCTGCCAGACGTCAATGGCGGTGAAGGCGTAGCTGCGTAAATAGCCCAGGGGAGTAATGCCCAGCTCTTTTGCACGGGATTCGGTCATCAGGATCACGGCGGCAGCCCCGTCCGTCAGCGGCGTACTGTTCGCCGCCGTCACGGTGCCGTGCTTGCGGTCAAACGCCGGGCGCAGTTTGGCGTAATCCGCCAGCGTTGACGTGCCACGAATATTGTTATCTTCCGCAAGCGGTTCGCGATAGGGCGGAATATAGGCGGTCATGACCTCATCGGTCAGCTTGCCTTCCGACCAGGCTTTTGCCGCAAGCTGATGTGAACGATGCGCCAGCGCATCCTGCTGTTCACGGGTAATGCCGTAGGTTTTCGCCATCTGCTCGGCGGTGTCGCCCATGCGCAGGCCGGTGGAATATTCCGCGACGGCAGGGGGAACAGGCATCAGATCGCGCAGACGTAAACGCGAGAAGAGTTTGAGCTTCTGACCCGTCGTGCGGGCTTTGTTGGCATCGACCAGGATACGCGCCAGCTTTTTACTGACCCCAATCGGCAGTACCGAAGAGGAGTCCGCTCCACCCGCTATCCCGGCACGAATGGTGCCCGCCATCAGGCTTTCGGCGACGTTAGCCACGGCCTGGAAGCTGGTTGCGCAGGCGCGGCTGACGCTGTAGGCGTCGGTATGAACATTCATCCCGGTACCGAGGACGATTTCCCGCGCAATGTTGGGGGCTTCAGGCATCTGTACGACCTGGCCGAAGACCAGCTGTTCGATGACCTCCGGCGGAATTTCGCTGCGAGCCAGCATCTCCCCCACTACCATTTTCCCCAGGTCGACGGCCGGTATGCCATGAAACGCCGTTGCCTGACGCGCAAATGGCGTGCGCAATCCACTGACTATGGCAATGCGATCGCCCTGACGGGTAATAAGCGGTAATGCCTGACTCATAACACTCCCCTGTAAAAAAATATTCGCAAACACTAAGTGGTCTGACCTGATAATAGTCTTAACCATTTTTTTACATTCAGCCAATCGGGGAAACGAAAAAGTGCGAGCTAAAACACAGAGAAGAAAAAGAAAATGCCCCTGCATAGCAGGGGCATTAGTGCGGTTTGTTGCCGGGTGCGCAAGGTAAAAGCAAAACGGTAACCCGTAGGTTACCGTTTTTAATGCTTGCGCCCTCTCCCGTGGGAGAGGGTCGGGGTGAGGGCATCAGGCCGCAGAAATTAACGCAGACCCAGCTGGAAAATCAGCGTTTCAGCTTCGCAGGCAAAAACAAAGTCGATGTCCAGCTTCACGCCGCCTTCCACTTCGGTAAAGGTCGACTTGATTTCACACGGCTCGGATTCAACATCACGCGCACGCTTGCTCAGCGCGGCCAGGGTCTCTTCCGCTTCGGCGCGGTTGGTGAACACACGGCTGTAAGACGCGGTGCAATCGGAGTTGTCCATGATGGTGCCAACATCCATACAGCAGCAAACCGGGGTTTCATCAGCACTGCATTTACTCATAGCTCAATTTCCTCTGTATTCGCGCAGCGCGCGAGATAAACACGATGCTGATATTTTACGCCCCGGCGCGGGCTCTCTCCAGCCGTTAATGGCGCAAAATCGGATAAGTGACCAATATCACACTAAAAAATGATCTAAAACAAAAACCACCCTTTTGGGTGAGTCGCGATGGTCACAATTTTGCCAACCAGATCTCGTTTCACGAAACATGTTTGAAAATATTAATAAACAAACTTGCAACATTCAGGCTGGTCGGACCTATACTCTGGCCACTGGTCTGATTTGTCTGTCATACCTCAGACCCTACACTTCGCGCTCCTGTTACGGTATGTAACAATTATTGAATAAAAATAACTCAATGAGGTTATGGTCATGAGCCAGAAAACCCTGTTCAACAAGACTGCGCTGGCAGTCGCAGTGGCACTCGTCTCCACTTCCGCATGGTCAGCGGGCTTTCAGTTAAACGAATTTTCTTCCTCTGGCCTTGGCCGCGCGTATTCAGGGGAAGGCGCTATTGCTGATGATGCGGGTAACGCAAGTCGTAACCCCGCATTGATCATGATGTTTGATCGTCCGACCTTCTCTGCCGGTGCGGTTTATATCGATCCTGATGTCAACATTTCTGGCAAGTCGCCTTACACGGGTGCGAGCCTTAAAGCGGACAATATTGCCCCAACAGCATGGGTCCCTAACCTGCACTTCGTTGCGCCTATCAATGAACAGTTTGGCTGGGGAGCATCCGTAACCTCTAACTACGGCCTTGCTACCGAGTTCAATAGCAACTATCCGGCTGGTGAATACGGCGGTAAAACAGACCTTACTACGCTGAACCTGAACCTGAGTGGTGCTTATCGCCTGAACGACAACTGGAGCTTTGGTCTGGGCTTTGATGCCGTCTACGCCGATGCCAAAATTGAACGTTACTCCGGGGAGCAAACTGCTCGCCTGCCAAAAAACAGCAATAAAATTGCCAGCCTTGAAGGTGATGAGTGGGGCTATGGCTGGAACGCCGGTATCCTGTACGAGCTGGACAAAAACAACCGTTGGGGCCTGACCTATCGCTCCGAAGTGAAAATTGACTTCGACGGCGATTACAAGAGCGGCATCCTGAAGCCCGTGAACAACGTGGTTCCTGGTGCGGGTACCACCATTCCTTGGGGAACGTCAAACCAGACCGTTCCAGGTTCGCTGTCACTGCATTTGCCAGAAATGTGGGAAGTCTCCGGTTATAACCGCGTTGCACCGCAATGGGCGATCCACTACAGCCTGGCCTATACCAGCTGGAGCCAGTTCCAGGAGCTGAAAGCGACCGGAAGCAATGGTCAAACGCTGTTCTATAAGGACGAAAGCTTCCACGACGCTTATCGTATTGCGTTGGGTACCACCTACTACTACGATAAAAACTGGACTTTCCGCTCCGGTATCGCATTTGACGACAGCCCGGTTCCGGCAGACAAGCGTTCCATTTCCATTCCGGATCAGGACCGCTTCTGGATAAGTGCAGGTGCGACTTATGCGTTCAACGAGAATGCATCCATCGATGCGGGCGTATCTTATATGCACGGTCAGAAAGTGACGTTCCAGGAAGGCCCTTACGAGTTTACTTCTGAAGGTAAAGCCTGGCTGTTCGGTACGAACTTCAACTACGCGTTCTAATCGCGCAGGAATTGAAAAAGGTGAGCATTGCTCACCTTTTTTATTTACTCCGAATCGATATCTTTTAGTTCGTTCTCGATCGCCTTCGCGTTTGGATTCTCTTCCGGTTTCAGCTTACCGCCGTTAGCAATAAAGTCATGATTCTGGAAGTACGCTTCTCGCACCATAATATACGGGTCAGAAGACTGGCGCAGTAAGCCATCAGAGTCGAGCAGTTGCGCACGGGTTTCAATCCCTTCCACCGTCCATTTACCCACCGACAGCGGCCAGGTCAGCCACGACAGAACCGGATACAGCGTATCAACCATATCGCCGCCGTCATCACGAAGGGTGAAACTACCGTAGAACGGTAATTGCATGTACGGACCGTACCCGACGCCATAATGTCCCATTGTGCTGCCGAAACGGTGCGGCTGCTCACGCTGCAGTTTCGGGTTCGCCATGCCTGCCACGTCAATAAAGCCGCCCATCCCCAGAATGGAGTTCAGGAAGAAGCGGGTAAAGTGCACCATCCCCTGATACGGGTCGCCCTGCAGGAAGTAGTTCACCATTACCGCAGGCTCTTCGAGGTTGCTGGTAAAGTTACTTAACCCGTTACGCGCGGGCTGGGGAACATAATCGCGCCATGCTACTGCCACCGGGCGAACCACATACGGGTCCAGCACGTTGTAGTTGAAGTTATACATGGAGCGGTTAAATCCTTCGAGAGGATCGGAGCGTCCCGTTTGCTCCCCGGAGCTGGCGCAGCCCACAAGCATCGTCGCGCCAAGCGCAAGCGCCGACAGCCGAAGTTTCATAAATATCTCCCTGTTCAGTATGGCTATCGTTGATTGCCATCCGTAACGGAGCCGTTGATGCTCCGTCTGTAAACGTGCAAGCGATTGTAACAGCACGTTTACCGATGTCTATGAGCACAATTACGGGCAGTAATCACCGTGACTCTGATCTCAGCATAGCCTGGCTTTTGGAATTCGTTTCGCTGGCAATTTTATAATGTCTTTGAAAGAGATGTATCACCTTTGTTGTTATTGCCGCCAATTTAAGAGCATCCCCACAGGCATCCCGATAAAAGCCGCTACGCTTAACAGAAAGATCAACCTCCGGGAGCAGATATGAAAGAAGTGGGCGAAGAAAAAATTGGCGAGAGCGATGAGGAACTTGAAATTGAAAGCGAGGAGAAAGCGCGTGGCGAGAAAATAGAAATTGATGAAGATCGCCTCCCTTCCCGCGCGATGGCCATCCATGAGCATATACGCCAGGACGGTGAAAAAGAGATGGAGCGCGATGCCATGGCCCTCTTCTGGTCAGCTATCGCCGCAGGGCTCTCAATGGGCGCCTCTCTGCTCGCCAAAGGGATATTTCATGTTCAGCTGGAAGGTGTGCCGGGCGGTTTTTTACTCGAGAATCTCGGCTATACCTTCGGCTTTGTGATTGTCATCATGGCCCGCCAGCAGCTGTTTACCGAAAACACGGTGACCGCCGTTCTGCCGGTGATGCAAAACCCTACCCTCGGCAACTTCGGTTTATTGATGCGTCTGTGGAGCGTCGTCCTGCTGGGTAATATCATCGGCACGGGCATCGCGGCCTGGGCGTTTGAGTACATGCCGATCTTTGATGAACCCACCCGGGATGCATTTGTAAAAATCGGCATGGATGTGATGAAAAACACCCCGATTGAAATGTTCTCGAATGCCATCATCTCCGGGTGGATTATCGCCACGATGGTCTGGATGTTTCCTTCAGCAGGGAGCGCCAAAATTGTGGTGATTATATTGATGACCTGGCTGATTGCGCTGGCTGACACCACGCATATTGTGGTCGGTACCGTAGAAATACTGTATCTGGTCTTTAACGGTACGCTTCACTGGAGCGACTTTTTCTGGCCGTTCGCCTTACCGACACTAGCAGGAAACATCTGCGGCGGAACGTTTATCTTCGCGCTGTTAAGCCATGCCCAAATCCGTAACGACATGTCGAACAAACGCAAAGCGGAGCTTAAAGCGCGGGAAAATGATGATAAATCGACAAAAAAATCGTCCTGAATGGTGACTCTTTGAGCAGTCAGGCGGCGATGCGCTTAACGCAAAGTGTAAATGACGCTATACTCGTGCCGCCTCGTCCCCTTAGTTAAATGGATATAACGAGCCCCTCCTAAGGGCTAGTTGCAGGTTCGATTCCTGCAGGGGACACTTTGACCTACACGCGCATTCACCTGTCTATCGCCAGAATTCACTGAGCAGAAGAATCCTGTTTTATTTGAGCGTAACGCGCAGCAAGCTGTCTTAGGCGCAACTCCAGCTGGGTCTTTTCGGCTTCAGGAAGCGCATCTCCGGCTGGATGCTGTGACAGGCGTCGGAGTTGTTCTTCTGCCGGTATTGTTTGATTAAATGACTGTATAGTCGAAAAAACCACCGATTTAAGCTCACTCACCGTGATGTATTTTCCCTTTTGCTCATCCAGACTGCTCAGCCGATGGCTCAGTTGCTGAAGCTTCATCATTCCCTCATACCAACTGTTCATAGCGTCGACAGGCAACGCTGCCGCGTAAAATTTTTGCTGCCACTGTGAGGTGAGCGATTTCGCCTCCCCCGGCCACACTGTCTGGAGTTGCGCTAACAACTGAAGGCTGTAGGAAATATTCCAGTCAGGAGGCAGCTTATCCAGTCGGGCAAGCTGCTGCTGCGTTTCTGTGATAAATGTGGACGGTAAAGTACCTTGCTGTGCTAACGCGTCTTGCTGAACAGGTGTAAGCACTTCAGGTAACGGCGCCAGCGAGGCAATGGCCTGAGTCGTTAAGGGATCGGGTCTGGACAGAAAGCCCCCTCCCCACGCCACGGCGACGCCGATCGCCAGCATAGAACACATCCCGGCGACAAAGGGCTTCCATGGTCTGACCGACCCGTGCGCTGTCGTAAGACCCTCTGCATCAGTCTGATTCTCCGGCTGCACAACATAGACCCATTTCACTTCGTCAACCGGCTCTGCCCTTTCCTGAGGTATTTCGCAACCGGGCATCATGAGTGCATTCAGATCTGATGCGTCATTACGGATTTCCAGCCGTTCAGCATTCGAACGTACCAACGTTCGTAATGTATCGAACTGGCTTAGGTGTTTCAGCTCAAGGCGCTGGAGCACCGAACCCAGCCGGGTAAGCAACGCTTCAGCGCTATAAAGCTCACTGAGATGGCTTTTGTTGAGTGGAAGCATACGCATGCGCTGCTGCAGTCGCGGGCTCAGGCCGCTAAGAATTTCCATACGAGCGTGTAGCGTCTTCGGCCAGAAAACGTCCCACTGGTGGCTAATCAGTGCCTCCAGAATCGCCAGCCCTTCGTTCAGGCCTGCTAATCCAGACAGGTGAATACGGGCAAGGGTGTACCAGGCTGCAGTCTGCAACTCCACACCGTTCTGTTCGAACAGAGAGAGAGAGCGTTTTTCGACATATTGCCAGTTTACATCCGGGCGAGCAGGATGCGTCAGCTTGCTGAGCTCATCGCGGAGAGCAGCGTAATCTGGCAGCGTGCGCGGGTCGCCACCGGTTTTTATTTTACGTGGGATGATGTCATTCATGACCTATTGTCCATTTGACGTATCTGGAGCTAATAAAGGATATTGTTTATGCGGCTTCGCTTTCTGCATATTCGAGACTCTGCAGATACTGTAGCGCTACCGGGTCAGCAATATATTCAATCTGCCCGTGGTGACGCTCCACCTCTTCAATAATTCGGCTAAGCTCGATCCGGAAAAACTCTTTACGCAGATTGATTCGGTTAATCCGGTAGCGTTCCAGATGGTCATGTAACGTCCTTTCAAGCGCAGGGGCGTCATCGCAGGAAATCATGGCGTGGACATCAAAATCAAACGGCACAGCTGCCCCGCTCAATTCTTTCACGCGCTCCATGGGCTCCAGTCGACGGGTCATACCGATTTTGAAGACGTTTTCACCGAAGGAACCGATATTCGAAATGACATACACGTATCCCTGTTTGGTGAGCTGGGCCATGGATTTGGCACGTTCATACTGCTGATGCACGTCCTGGATTTTCTGCTCCAACTCCAGGCGCTGTCTTTCCAGTTCTACCCTGTGAGCACCTTCAGCGGCAAGCAGGGCTTCTTCCAGTAAACGCTGCTGTTCGGCGAGACGTTGCTCCTCCTCTTCCGCTTCGCGCTGCTGCTGTTCCAGTTCATCCTGACGCTGTTTTTCTTCACGCATCTGGCGCTTGAGCTCAGCCTGATATTCTTTTTCTTCCTGCGCTTTTTCCAGCAGAGCAACCTTATCCAGAAACTGCTGTTTTACGCCTTCCCAGTCGGCGTTATCTTCCAGTTCCAGAAAGGCGATTTTCTCGCTGATAGCAGCGTAAGCCTCTCTTTCCTTCCTGAGCTGGTCGTACTTGCTTTGCCAGTTATTCACCGTGGTGCCAGAAAGCAGGGTTTTGACTTTGAATTTATACGCGGAGTCCACAATACGCTGCAGTGCCCGAGAGGCTTTATTTTTGGCATTGTGAAAGTCATCCCACTGACCGGCAAGGCGTTGCTTTTCCTGATACAGACCG
The DNA here is from genome assembly GCF_000286655.1 of Enterobacter sp. SST3. Lineage (NCBI taxonomy): Bacteria > Pseudomonadati > Pseudomonadota > Gammaproteobacteria > Enterobacterales > Enterobacteriaceae > Enterobacter > Enterobacter sp. SST3. The sequence goes on from NZ_ALNS01000028.1 coordinate 40,965, forward strand.
CGAGCCACTTCAGTACTGACGGTTTCTTCAAAGGCCTTCTCTTTCTGAATGAGGTACGACATAGCCTGTTCCAGCTCCGCTGTTTTCTTACGGAAGCCCCGGTAAATGAAAACCCGCATTATCAACGCAACGGCTATCAGTAAGCCAAAGAATAAACTGATGATTCCTGCTGGATTCGACACAGACTCGATAAATCGCTCATTAAAATTTATTAATGCTCTTACCGCGACATAAATACACCAGACAATTACACCGATAATAACCAAAACAATCCCTACGGCATTGTCATCTTTTTTCCTTCGTGCCATATGTTATTTATTTCCTTGTTTCATATAAATCTGATTATTTAATCTTTAAAATAAATAGGGCATCTTTGCTATATCTTATTAATATTGATTCCCTGAGCAAATCGGTAAATGGGTATATCCGGGTTTGTTGGCCATATAGAGGGGTGCGCATGTTGACTGTCGGGCTTTTGTGCTGGCCGGTTCGTCGTTTTCTGTCACGCGTTGCTGTTTCTGCTTTTTCGCAGTGGTTATCTTTTTCATCTGCTTTTTTCGGGAGGATGTTGATGGTATTAAACGATTGCTGCCTTCTGAGGGACTATACCCGGAACAGAATCGTTTCGACTGACTCAAAGTCCCGTCATTACAGACAAAGCGTCCATCCGATGTGCAGTGCGCTATACCTCCTTTTGAACCTGAGCAAGGCTGTCTTCCGCGTGCCGCATCGGCCTGTGTTGTCAAAATAATTCCTGAGACCAAAAGGAAGATTAATTCTCTCTTTTTCATACTCGTTACTTACTCTGTTATTTTGGAGTTCCGCTTCCCGCTAGTTTTGTTATTTCTTCTGATGAGAACGGAATAACTAACAGCCCCAAAAATTATTGCTCATTCCGTTTTCGCTATGAAAGAAGCGCGATAATTAGCCCAAAAAATGTGCTCTCATCAAATTGCTGTCTTGAGCAGGATAAAGCACCAGGCGGAGTAAAGGTCCAGTCACTCACGGTACCTGATCTCATGAATAAACGGCTCAGGGAGGTCATATGCCCTCCCTCATGGAAAATTGCCTCTACGCACCCAGTCACCCCCTTACCATACAGAAATACCGGCGTAAACTTTACGACCCGGCCATCGTAACGAAGAACGATACCTGAAATTTCAAAAGTGCCGTCCACCACCAGCAGGTCCGAGACGAATGCTGTGTACGGTTCTATATTAAGTCCGGTACCCACCAGCCACGCATCCATCTGCTCCTGAAGCTTTACCATTCGCAGGCGAAACTCTGCAATATCGACCTGACTCTTACTGACAACAGGAACAGGTGCGGGTTGTCTGGCCTGTAGTTTTTTCATAAATTGTGATTTTGCTGACATGGTATTACCTGATATTAATGGGGGGTTACTGAGCCCAGAAGCTGCTGGTTCTTAAGATGTCGCAGCATAACGCGACCTTCGGGCATAAACTGGGTTCCATACCGTACAAGCCCAATACCTCTCAATTCAGCATCAATGGCGTAGCGGAGTTCACCGGGCACTTGCTGTTCGAGTAAAGTGACATTCAGAGACTGCACACGGGGTTCATACTTAAGCAAGACACCAGCCAGCGTATCGATTAACTCATGGGCAGTTCCAGGCATTCCTTGCAGGATTTTAGTCATATCGGGCAAACCATAATCTGGTAAATGGCTCACGGTTCCAGTACGGGCATTTAAAATACGCTGGATATTATCCAGTACTGATAAAATGACCTGGTCTTCTTCGTCTACAACTTCAAGGGAAAGCTCCCCTGTAAAGTTGCCAGTAAGAATTTCATATAAAGATGGGGATTTTCTGTCTGGCATTTTGACCTCAGGAAACTTGCTGAAATGGTTGATTTCTATTGTCAATTAATGTTGAAGACTTCATGTGTTGTCCTCTATCATTTCAATTATTACGGATTTTGCACCCAGTAGAGTCCAGCCTGAAAATCCGCTGTCAGATGGATTAAGAAAGTCGGTACCTGGCCATTCAGGTGCAACTAAATCAGAGAACTGATAGTCCCAAAAATATCAAGCTGAATTTTTTATTTTTTCTCCAGCCTTATCATACAGGGCGAAAAATGATTGATTTGAAAATAGACGCAATACCCGCCCCACCCCGTCAAAAGGCTTGAAGTTAAGAATGTAAGTGATGGCATAGCAAGTGTTGTTCTCATTCCACATTTTTCACCAGGTGTGGTTTAAATATAAGCCAGCATCTTTATAGAAAAAAGGATAAAAAATAATAAAATACATTAGAGCATCATGTTTAAGATCGATTTAATTGCCCTGCGCACGTTTATTCATCCTCGTCATGAACTCTTCATTGTATAGCCATGAAGTTAAGCCTATGGAATTAATGAATTAAAGAAATGATTCGGCTACACCACTTTTTATGTTGAGAGGAAATCGAGTACCCATCCACACAATTACCTATGTAATTGATTGATAAGAAATCATCTCCAGTTAACTCGCCCGGGAAGAAAACGGCATCACCAGCAGTTCTTTTGATACCAGTACGTCGTATTTAAGTACCGTATCAGCCCTGCGCAGTAGCGTCTGGTAATCGCTGGCATCAACTGCTTTACGATCCCTGAGCTGATAAATCCGTACCATTGTCGCCAGCGGCGTCTGTGCGCCATCAGCGTTAATGGCCGTACGCGGGGTAAAATCAAGATGCAGCGTTTTGATTTTCTTGTAGAAGATGGATTTCGTGATGCTGACCGTACCGTCCGTAACGGTCTGAGTCAGACCGCAGCCAGCGAGCAAACCACAGGCAATAAGCGTCAGCGCCCGCCAGCGAGCTATATTTAAAGTGAATACTAACTATAATTAACAGAAAAGATTCGCAACATGGGGAAAAATAATTACGGATTATGTTATTAAAATCACTAATTAATGGCCCGCAATATATACCCAACAAACCTCAAAATGCATGAGCGACTCATCGCTAAGCCCGGAACAACTCGACTGATAAGCCATCTCACCATGCAACTTCAAGTTAATCGAGTATAAACATTACAGAAAATAGCATTTAAATAAGCATCAAAGTAAAAATATAACACATGGATTTATTTTAAAACAAATCCGTCATAGCCTAATTCACCAGGAAAAAGAAGTTCTTTATCCTTACCGTACAAAAATTCAATGGAGTCATATGCCGCAATTTCAGACATACCGTAAAATAGTGAAGGCTTAAATATCACACCCCCATTAGAATCATATAAAACAAAATAGTAATCTTCATCTTTCAGGTATTTATAAAGTGATAACGGAGATATTATTTTAGCATGATATATATTTACCTTATATTGTTTATCAGGACTGACTATATCAAACACCTTTGTTTTTTCATTGATAAACAAAGTAGAAGGCAAAAATGCCCAAATGATTAGCAATAAAAAAAATGCAAGATATATTTTTTTGATTTTCATTTACAGAGGAATTTCCTTGTCAGTTTCTCTCGGCGAGACCCATAATACATCAGAAAAAACAATGTAATCACCACCTGAATCATGTTTTTTTTGCCACTTCCGGAAGTCTTTGTTAAAAATCGGCACAAATCCTGAAAAACTCCTCACCAGATGCCCCCAAAAACCAGATAAGTAAGTGGACATGTAAATGCCAGTTTCTTCCTTGTTTAGTATACGGTTTTTACTCCAAACCCCTAAAGGCTCTGATGCATCTCCTTCATCAACGAAATCATAAGTATCCTTGAGGTAAAAGCCCAACTTATCTACAATAAAAAATACTTTTCCCTCCCTGACTTGCGTCATTCCACGAACACATACTTTAAGATTCGAATTTCCCATTGCACCATACCAATCGTTTACCGTATCAAATTTACTTCCTATGGTTATTAGATTTACTTGGGATGTGTTATCCAATTCCATAACATCGTCAGTATACCCAAGAGATATCGCACCTTTATTAAAATCACCTTTATTTTGAAGCAATTTTCTTAATCGAGCAATACCTTTCATACTTTTCCAACGACCAGTAAGCTCTTCAATCCCAGCGCTAACCTGCTCAAATTTAAGTGCCCATGACATTTTGACTATTTCAGTACTAACTTGAGTTGATGGTAAGTTTCTTGCATCTTCATCTAATTTTTTTCTTTTACTTTCAGTAGTAAAAATAAATGCTGGTGAAATTTCAAACCAATGCTCCATTAACTTAGGAGCCATTTCCCACCCCATTTCTCTCATCGCGTCAGGGATCATATCAATATGGAAGAAGTCTACACTGACTTTCTTTTCCTGCTGCTCCGGTTCTTTTGTGGTAGTCGTTGATGAAACTGCCATTACCTTGTCCCCGCTATGATCTGGAAAACATAGTCCAGGTTTACGTTTTCTTCGGTATCTGAATTTATTGCATGCGTCAGAGCTGAATCAGTTCTTCCTACCACTGTACCGGTAGATGTCTGTAATTGATATGCAAATTCCATATCTTCAGAACCTGTTAAGGAATCCAGGACCCTGAAACATGCTGTATTTGGACCACATGATAAATTTGGTAATGGAGCGGGCATTTCAGCAGTTCCCTGCCCCAGGGTACTGCTTCCCGCCGCCATAGTCCGCTTCACTTTGCGCATATACATCGCCGTCGTACCATACTCCACCTTTCCCGCCTCCAGCCGCAGGTAGCTTCCGCCCCCAGTCAGCGTGATGCGTTTTTTCCCGGCAAACGAGATGTCACTCGC
>NZ_ALNS01000029.1:0-45776 GCF_000286655.1 Enterobacter sp. SST3
CGCGAACGACTCGGACATCGCCTCGCGGCCCGTCAGTTTCCAGAACAGAAGCCCCTCCACCGGGAGCTGAACGGTAATTCGGTTGAGCATAATCTTTATTCCATCTAGCTTATGCGATGCAGATAAGAGGTTCTGCATCTGTGATAAAGCGTCATTCAAGAAAGGGGCTTTTCCCTCTTGATCATCCAAAAAACAAGAGAGTAGATTTTCAGTGACTCTGATGTGACAAATAAACCTACATTCAACCAGATGTTTGAAAAATCAAACATACTTACTAAAAGAGGGAACAATGAGACCGAACATCTGAATGAAATCAAGCGAAATAATTCCTGAGCGAGTGCAAGTTTAACCGCTCCGATCTTTCGCTTGAAGAATAAACAGGCCGAAGTACACAAAGAGAGTAATAAAAGTAAGTCAAGCACAAAAAAAAGCATGACCAAAATGCTGAAACCATCACCTGCATAATAATGCAACGAATCACTAAACGCTTTTGCGTCAGAAATGAATGGAATTCTGTGCTGGCGAACTGAATTCACGCAATAAAGCAACATTGCGAGAAGATCCATACTTCCCCAGAAATACCATAGATGGCTATTTAAATGAGCGAGCTTGTATTGTGTACGCCCGTTATTGTTATTTAAAAAAATGGGGGAGCACATATTGGCTTCAACTCAACCCTCCGGGTTAGGAATAAATTCAAAACGCACAAACAGGAGAGACAATCTTCTCGTACTCCTTTGAATGAAGCCTAAGACTTCAAAGATCGTACACTTCCATAGTCTCCCCTGTTTATATTCCTACGGATTCACCAGCCAGGTGCCCGGCTTGGTAATATCCAGCGTCTGGCCACGCGTTCTTCCGTTGCCCTGCAGTTCAATCTTCGCCTCACCGGCCGGCAGCTTGAGCGATGCATAGCCGTTGGTTCCCGGGCGCAGCGCTTTTGGCTCGCCGTTTACTTTCAGCGTTTCACCGTCGAGGATGCGGATATAGACCAACGCAACAGGGCTCGCGGCAGGCGGTGGCGTCTGCTGTGCCGTCACCGGTTCGCCCACCTTCGCCGTTTCTGGCTTCACGTCTGGGGCGTTCGCGGCGGTTTCGGTTGGACGCGTCTCTGCCGGTGCCTGCGCAGCCTGCTCTGGCGCATCTTTGCCGCCGCTAAACAGCATCGCGCCAGCGACAACGCCGACCAGCACGCCTGCGGCAACCATGCCCGGGATCCTGTAGCGACGCCAGTCGAGCAGCGACGCCGGCTGTTCCTCCTCCACCGGTACCAGCATCGTGCCGGGCTTTTTCGCCGTCAGCACGTCGTTAATCCCGGCGACCGGCATCTCTATCAGCGCGGCGAACTCGTCGATGGACTGCGGACGGTCTTCCATGTGCAGCGCCAGCGCGCGGTCAATGGCCTGCAGCAGCGGAATGGAATAGCCCTGCGGCATGATTTCCACCAGCGGTTTGCAGGTATCCTGAATCGAGCGCACCACGCTGACCGGCGGCGGAGAACCCACAATCAGGGTACGCAGCACGGCGCCGAGGGCGTAAATGTCCGTCCACGGGCCCTGCTCGCTTTCGTTGTCGTCGGTGTACTGCTCGATCGGCGCAAAGCCCGGGCGCAGCATGGTTTCCGTTTCATCGGAAAGGTTACCGATGGTGCGGCGCGCGGAGCCGAAATCGAGCAGCACCGGCAGGCCGTTATCCTGGATCTGGATGTTATCCAGCGAGATGTCTCGGTGCAGATAGCCTTCGTCATGGATGGTCTTGATCGCACCGAACAGCATCGGCAGCGTGCGGCGGATCCAGGCTTCGTTGATCAGCTCCGGCTTTTCCTCGCGCAGGCGCGAAAGCGTGGTGCCGCTGTAAAACAGCGTCCCCATGTAGGCCGTGTCGTTTTGTACCCAGAAGCGCAGGACGTGCAGCAGGTTCGGGTGGTTAAAGCGCGCCAGCAGACGGGCTTCCTGGATAAAGCTGTTCAGGCCCGCGGAAAACGCTTTGCCAAAGCGCTCGCTGCGGAGCACCAGGGTCATGTCGTCGCCGCGTACAGCGAGCGAGGAAGGCATAAATTCTTTGATAGCGATAGTGCGTTCGAGCTGGTGATCCCACGCGCGATAGACAATGCCAAAACCGCCGCCGCCGATCACCTCTTTGATTTCAAACTCGTTGAAGCGGTACCCGACCGGGAGCGCGTTTGGGACAGTCCGATTGTTATCATTATCCGTCATCTTTTACAGTTCTCTTGATGATTATTACGCGGCAAACTGACAGTGAAACTCGCCCTGCTCGCAGGTGACGTGCAGATGTCGGTACTGTTCGTCGCTGCGGCTGGCGGTAAGTAAGATCTGGCTCATCTGGGGCAGCAGGGTGTTGGTCAGAATAGCATCCACCATGCGGCCGCCGGACTCCACCTCGGTGCAGCGCTGAACAATCTGTTCCACCACGCTGTCGTCAAACTCAGAAATAATGCTGTGATTCTCCTCCAGACGACGCTGAATGCGCCTGAGCTGCAGGCGAACAATCTGCCCCAGCATCTCGTCGCTGAGCGGGTAGTACGGCACCACCAGCAGACGGCCCAGCAGCGCCGGTGGGAACACCTCCAGCAGCGGCTGGCGCAGCGCGCCGCTTAACGCCTCAGGCTCCGGCATCAGGTCCGGATCGGCGCACATGGCGCTAATCAGCTCGGTGCCGACGTTGGAGGTCAGAATAATAATGGTGTTGCGGAAATCAATGTGGCGCCCCTCGCCGTCTTCCATCCAGCCTTTGTCGAAGACCTGGAAGAAGATCTCGTGGACGTCCGGGTGCGCTTTCTCAATTTCGTCCAGCAGCACGACGCTGTATGGGCGGCGGCGGACGGCCTCGGTTAATACCCCGCCTTCACCATACCCTACGTACCCCGGAGGCGCACCTTTTAAGGTGGAGACGGTGTGCGCTTCCTGGAACTCGCTCATGTTGATGGTGATGACGTTCTGCTCGCCGCCGTACAGGGATTCGGCGAGCGCCAGCGCGGTTTCGGTTTTACCGACGCCGGACGGACCGCACAGCATAAAGACGCCCACCGGCTTGTTCGGGTCGTCCAGCTTCGCCCGGGAGGTTTTCACGCGGCGGGCAATCAGGTCCAGACCGTGACGCTGGCCGATAACGCGCTGGTTCAGCGTGTCGGCAAGGTTGAGTACCGCGTCGATCTCGTTTTTCACCATCCGGCCCAGCGGGATCCCGGTCCAGTCAGAGACGACCGCGGCGACCACGTTTTCATCCACCGCGGCAAACAGCAGCGGCTCGTCTCCCTGTAAGGCGTTCAGCGCCTGCTGCTGCTCCGCCAGCTGGCCGCGCAGCTCGGCGGTATCTTCTTCGCCCGCCGCGAACAGCGCGGCGCGCAGGCGGATAATCTCCTGCACCAGGCTGCGCTCTTCTTCCCAGCGCCGGGCCAGGGCTTCGCGTTTTGTCTCATACGCGTCGCGTTCGGCGCGTAATGCCGTGACGCGCTCGGCATCACCCGCCCCCACGCGCGCTTCGCGTTCTGCGATCTCAATTTCCACGTCAAGCGCAGCAAGGTGGCGCAGGCAGTCTTCCAGTTGCGCAGGCGGCGCGCTCTGGCTCACCGCGACGCGGGCGCAGGCGGTGTCGAGCAGGGCCACGGCTTTGTCCGGCAGCTGACGCGCCGGGATGTAGCGGTGGGACAGCTTCACCGCCGCGCTGACCGCTTCGTCGAGCAGCAACACCTGGTGGTGCGTCTCCAGCGGCGACACGGTGCTGCGCAGCATCAGAATGGCTTTCGCTTCGTCCGGCTCGTGAACCTGCACCGTCTGGAAACGACGGGTCAGCGCCGGGTCTTTCTCAATGTACTTTTTGTATTCTGCCCAGGTGGTGGCGCCGATGGTGCGCAGCTGGCCGCGCGCCAGGGCTGGCTTCAGCAGGTTCGCCGCATCGCCGGTCCCCTGCTGGCCGCCTGCGCCAATCAGGGTGTGGATCTCATCGATAAACAAAATGATCGGCGTGGCGCTGGACTGGACTTCGTTAATGAGCGCCTGCAGACGGGCTTCAAACTCGCCTTTCATGCCTGCACCGGCCTGCAGCATGCCGATATCCAGCAGCCACAGCTGAATGTTCTGCAGCGGCTCCGGCACGTCGCCGTCGGCGATACGCAGCGCCAGCCCTTCCACCACCGCCGTTTTCCCGACTCCGGCCTCCCCGGTCAGCAGCGGGTTGTTCTGACGACGGCGCATCAGGATATCGACCATCTGGCGGATCTCCTCGTCGCGCCCGACGACCGGGTCAATCTTCCCTTCGCGGGCGCGGGCGGTCAGGTCCTGACCGTACTGGGCCAGCGTCCCCTGAGCAGCCGGAACCGCGCCCGCCGGTGCGTCGACGGCGGCAGCGGCCTGCTGCGTCTCTTTGCTGTTGGCGCAGATGGTATCGAACTGCTCAATCAATACCTCGACGTTAAGGCGGGTGAACTGCGCCGAAATGCTTTTCAGCACGTTGGCCAGGTTCCAGGTTTTGAGTATGCCGATCAGCAAATGGCCGCCGCGAATGCGGCTGACGCCAAACTTCAGTGAGCCAAAGACCCAGGCGCGCTCCACGGCGCTGTCGATATGCTCGGAGAGATCGGAAACGGAACTCGCCCCGCGCGGAAGCACATCCAGCGCGGCAACGATGTCGCGCGTCAGCTGCTGCTCGTCGAGGGCAAAGTGGCGGATGACCTGCTGCAGATCGCCATCCTGCTGCTGCATCAGCTGATGCAGCCAGTGCACCAGCTCAACATAGGGGTTGCCGCGCAGCTTGCAGAACGCAGTGGCGCTTTCCAGAGAGGTAAATAACAGCGTATCCAGTTTGCCGAAAAGCACGGCACGGCTAATTTCTGACATGTTAGTTTCCATTAACAATGATTCGGTATACGTAAGGATTACCGCTCTGCGCGATACACCAGATCGCCACGCGGGACAGGCTGGGGTTGATGCCCCAGCCAGGTGTTATAGCCTAATCGCCCATGACTGCCGAGCGTGGCGCCCTGCACCGCGTCTGCGCGCAGGATCACCCGCGTTTCCCATTCAAACTCCACGCCGGCGTACTGACGCACCCAGTCGCGCAGCTCGGTGACCCACGCTTCACCCGGCAGAAAGCGGTTGTACTCCTCCGCGCTCAGCGGGCCAATCTCGATGCGAAACTTATGCTGCACGTCGCGGACGGCGACGCCGAGAAAGGCGGACTCACCCATGCGCGGCATACGGCGTCCTGCTCCCAGTTGCGCCTGCTCGCGCGCGGAGAGAGGCATCCACTGCGGCACGTTGCTGACCAGTTTGACCGGCGCCTTAAAATAGCTGCGCAGGATCTTCTCCAGCCCCTCCGGATCCCGCCCGTGACGGGTCAGGTGCCCGGCGTGGGTAAAGCGCGCGTGCGCGCTCAGGCTGCCGTTGTCCATCTGACTCGGCTGGCCCATGCCAATCAGCGATGCCAGATAGCCCTCAAAGCGCTTGTTATCGGCGCGATCCAGCGAGACGGTGGGCTGCGCATCCGCCCACGCGCGGTAAAACAGCAGCGCAAGGCGGTGGTGGAACAGATCGGCAAACGCGCTCAGGCTGGTGTCCTGATGATGATAAATACGCTCGCGGGCGTACTCGGTCATGTGGACCGGCAGCGGGCCGTTCGGGCCAAACAGGCCGAAGCTGAGGATAGAGACCTCATGCAGCCCGCTCTCTTCCCGCTGACGCACCCTGGCCAGCGTCGACGGGGCAAAACTCATCGACGGCTGCTGGCCGATGCGCAGCGGTTCAAATTTTGGCAGCGGCGCGCGGCCCAGCGGATAGCGCTCGCCGCCCTGGGCATCAATGCGCCTTAACAGCTGAAACAGATCGTAGCGCCAGGGCGTCTCGCGGACGCCGTGCCAGAACGCATCCGGCAGCTTCGTCAGGCGATGCACGCGCAGCGGTGCAGTGGCGGCGTCACTCATATCAGCGCCCTTTTACCCATGCGCGGCGCCCAGTAGCCAATCTCGCCGCGCTGCTGACTTTTCAGGGTGAACTCGGTGAAGCTGTTGATAGAGACCAGACGGGCAAAGAGGCGCTCCATCACGCTGCCGAAGAGCCACGGACTGGCCCCCGAAAAGGCTCGCTCATCCACCGTCAGCGTAATGCCGATCCCGCGGGCGAACACCACCGGGCCGGGTTCAGGCACGCGGCGGTGAACCGGCTCCAGCACGCAGTGGCGAACGCCCTCCACCTGACGCGCCACGGGCGTTTCGGCCAGGTTGGCGTACAGTCCTAACAGCTGGCGCAGCGCGGCAGCCCCCTCCTCATTGTTACTGTCCATCAGGCTGAGGTAGTTCATCTGCAGCTGGCTGATAAGCCGCCAGGTGCTGAACCCTTCCGCCAGCGCCGGACGCGGCGGCGTCGGCCCTTTACGCAGGGTGAGGGATTTCACCGGCATGGAGTCAGCCATAATGAACTCCCCGAGCTCCTGCTGCAGCATCAGCGGCAGGTCACGGCTGGTGCAGAGCACCTCGGCAGAGATATAGCGCAGGTTTTCCTGCCACGGCGCGTGCTGTTCATCCACCAGCGAGACGAAGACCTCCGAGCCGATATAGCCGGTACGGGTGCCGTAGCGCAGGGCGTGCTCGGACAGCACGCGCTGCTCGCGTCGCAGGGAAAAATAGGCCCCGTAGTTGCCCGCATCGCCGCTCCAGGTGCTCCAGAACGGACGAAACGTCTGGTCATCACGCTGGCCGTCCGCGCTGCCATAGATTTTTTTCACCGCGTAGATTTCATAATCCAGCGGACGGATGTTATCGACCACCAGATGGTATTCATGCTGACCGTCATTAAGCTTCTGCCGCGCCGCGACCTTTGGGAACAGGTTGATGACGGGAGTGCAGTGCAGCGCCAGATGGCTGGCATCGACCACGCGCTCCAGCTGTTCATCCGACTTATCCAGCAGGATGAAGATGTCGAAGGCTTTTTCACCTTCACAGCGCTGGATGAGCGTGCTCAGACCGCTGAGGCTAATGAAGCGGAAACGGGCCGGAAACGCGAAATACTCCTGCAGCAGGCGATAGCCGTCAAAGTTACGCAGATCGTCCGGAAGCAGCGCCTGGTCAGGCTCAAATCCCTCCTGGCGCAGCGCATCCGTTGCCAGCAGCTGCCGCTGCGGCTGCGGGCTGACCGTCTGACAGACGATCCCGGCGTGGTGCTCCATCACCAGCTCCAGCAGCTTCAGCGCCTCGATATCCGGACCGGCGAGGAAAAACTCAAGACGGTCAAAATCCAGATGCCCGAGATGTTGCGGGCCGTCGCAGGCGATGCGGATCCGCAGGGCGCTGCCGATCCCCCGCTGGCTCAGACCCAGCTGTGCGAGCGGCAAATCGGCGGGAACTCCGCCCAGCTCGACCTTGTCGATTTTCAGCGGCAGCAGGTTGACCTCGTGCGCCGTGGTATAGCTGCAGGTCACGCCGGTTTTTTTCAGCGCCAGGCTGTCCATCATGGTGCCGCGCGGCACGATGAAGCCCTTGCTCAGGTCGCCCCGGCTGCTGTCGGGCTGAATCTCCGCAATCGCCATCGACGGCGTGGGCGCAAGATAGTTTGGCGCAATCATCTCCAGCAGACGCTGGGAGAAGCGCGGAAACTCCGCGTCCATTTTCATCTGCACGCGGGAGGTCAGGAAGGCGAACCCTTCCATCAGACGTTCGGTATACGGGTCCGCCACGTCGATGCCGCGCATGCCCAGCCGTCCGGCGACTTTCGGGTAGCGTTCGGCAAACTCGGCCCCCATTTCGCGCAGGTAGGCCAGCTCACGGTTGTAGTATTCGAGCAGTTTACTTTCCATGATTACCCCGCATCTTTCAGTTCAAAATGGCCGTTTTCCAGATCGACATCGGTGCGAAACAGAAACTCCAGCGGGTACGGCACGCACCATAAACGCCCTTTGATCTCGATGGAGAGCACGTTGTGCAGATCCAGCGAGGAGGTATCCGATACGCAGCGGACCTGCAGCCCCTGCGGCAAAATGCGTGGTTCAAAATTGATGATGGCCTCGGTGAGCTTACGCTGAATGTCGTGCCATTCGATGTCCGACATTCTTTTCCCGGCCAGGGGCGCGACGCCGAAGTTAACCACCGAGCGGCTCACGTGCGGTAGCGCGCTTAAATCGCCGGAGGCATCGTGGTTGATGGTATTAAACAGCCACTGCAAATCGCGCAGCACATTGCGGCGCAGGGCGGCGTGGGTGATCAGATTGCTGTTGGCCGACTCACGCTTTTTTTCCGGGTCGTTATCAGTGAGGCGATCGAGCAGCGAGGGTTGCATTTTGTCGCGCGCCCCCACCTTCTCCTGCCTGCTGCGGGCTTGCCAGCCGCTGCGCAGCAGATCGCCTTCGCCAGCGGGATTACTCATCGGCTCCATCCGTCGCAAACGTCACGAGGCTTAAGGACAGCAGCGGGCTTTCGCTTTGCTCGCTCAGCCAGGCCTTCTGGCCCTGGCCTTCATAGAGCGTGCCGTCAGTATCGAGCGGGTGCCAGTCGGTGGTCCGCCCGAGTTTAACCGCGTCAGAGGCATCGGCCGCAAACGGGTAACGCGCCGGGATCTGGCACACCTGCTCCGTCCCGTCCGTCAGGCGCACCAGCGCGTGACGCCAGACCAGGTCGGTCACGCTGGCAGGCGCCTGGAAACGGATCTCCGCGATAGCGTTAAACGGCAGCCAGAAATAGCGGCCGTTGACGATGGTTTCGCATACCGGGCCGAGACGGGCATCGCCGTCCATCAGCCAGTCAAAGGCCTGCGTCTCCTCGTTTTCGAGGGTAATCTGGCCGGGGGTGGCCTGCGCCTGCTCAAGGGCTTCCAGACGCAGCGCCTGCGCGCGCTCGCCCTCCTCGCTCAGCGCCGCCGCAAGGGTGGTTAGCCACGGCCACTGGGTTTCAGGCATCGCCGGACGCGCCTGTCCCGCCATCACCTGCGCGCGCTGCAGCTCGCCCTGAATGGACTGCTCCAGCAGCGTGACGGTGGGTTTCGCCTGCGGCTTCAGCGCCAGCCAGCTTTTCAGCTGGGTCAGGGCACGCGTCCAGTTACCGCTAAGGGTTAAAAACTGCACGAACGCGGCGCGGAGGTCGGCATCCGCCGGACGGGCTTTGATTTCTGCTTCCAGACGCGCGAGCGCGTCGTTGAGCGACTCACCCGCCAGGTGTTGATAGAGCGTATTCATCGCCATTCCTTAATTTGCCGCGCGCCATGCGCCAACGGCCGGATCGCGCAGCTGAGGACGCAGGGTGTCAATCAGCACGATATTCAGCGGGGTGCCGGGTGCCACCCAGGCGCTCCAGGTTTTTTTCACCGCCGCGATACGCGCCTGCAGCTTTGCATCGTCGCTGGCGGTTTCACGGGAGATCTCCACCGCGACGGTGCCGTTGCTCTTCCAGCTGTTCAGGGTGCTGTCGTAAGGCAGGATCATCCAGCTCTGGTCGCTGTTTGGGGTGCTGAATACCATGCGCTCTTTGTTGACGGAGGTGATCAGCGCGTTTTCCGGGTCGGCGCTCTGATTCAGCCCGGTTACCGGGAAGCCATGAATGTACGTTACCGCCATCTCTTTCTGCCCGCCGTTGCGGGACTGCGACACAACGGTGTGTCCGCTCAGCCAGCTGCCGTTGCCGCAGCGGGTGGTGTCCGAATCCGGAATGAAGAGCGCCGGTGCAGAGGCGCCCCCTTCCCAGAAGGTGCGCAGGTGGCAACCGTCCTGCAGGGTAAACTCCTGCCACGGCGTACGGTCGGCGGCAACGGTGCGGGAAGCCACGTTCTGATCGGGCGGCAGTAACGCGCCGCTGGCTGGGGTGGCGGTGACGGTCGCAGCAGGCGCGGCCTGCTCCTGTTTCACCACCAGCGCCCAGTCCTGCGCTTTGCCTGCCGTGCCCTGTGCCAGCGTGGTACCCGCCGGATCGTTGAGCGTCCAGCTGAGTTTATTGACTTTACTGCACTGGTGTTCCAGCAGCGCGCCAAGACGCGGCACAAAGTTCTCCAGCACGGAGACGTCTTTCTTGCCGTTCGCCACAATGCGCAGCGCCACCTCAGGCTTACACCAGCTCTGCGGCGTGTTGTCTTTGATGTTGTCGATCCAGATATCCAGCTTCTGCGCAGGAGACTGCACGATGCGGAAATTTTCAGCCTGCGCGGTAGAGGTCGCCGCCAGAAGTGCCAAACCCGATAGCCAAAGTTTCATATCGTTCCTTGTGTGTCTAATCAGTTCCGCAGGGAAGAAATTGTGCTGCGTCAGAGAGGGTGTGCAGCAAAGTGGTGTCCTGAGGGTTGCCCATCCATACCGCCAGGGCAGTATAGTTATCCTGGGCATTCCCCTCCTGTTCGCCATTCTTTTGAATGATTTGGTTCATTAAGGTCAGCCACTCCTGCGGCGTATTCACCATATGCAGCGACTGCTTCATTTGCTCTTCGCTGACGCCGTGCCAGAACCCGTCGGTGCAGAGTAAAAAGGCATCGCCGTCTTCAACCTGCACCACGTCGCTGTAGCTCGCTTCCGGCCCGCCGTTTTCAATTCCCAGCGCCAGATAGAGCAGATTGCTGTTCAGGTTGTCGGTCTGGTGCCCGGCATCTTTCATCTGCTGCACCAGGCTGTGGTCGGTGGTCACATGCCACAGCCATCCCCGGCGGAACAGGTACAGGCGGCTGTCTCCGGCATGGGCCCAGTAGGCCAGCCCGTAATCACGGTCAATGAACAGGCTAACCAGCGTCGTGCCCATCCGGCGATAGTCCTGAACGGCCTGCTGTTCGCTGAGAATAGTGCGATTCGCCGTCTGCACGTAGTCGCGAATATGCTGCGCATTAAGATGTTTGTCGCCATCAAAGCGGGAGATAATGCTGTTGCGGGCCAGCGCGGCGGCCACTTCGCCGCCCGGCAGCCCCGCGATGCCGTCGCAGACGACAAAGCAGGCTGAACGTTCCCCAATGGTTTCTCCCGTCTGATCCTGGTTGCTGGCGCGCGTCCCCTGGCGGGAGAGAGAAGCCGTTGCGATATTCATTTGTCTTCCGATCCGCTCTGTGAGTCTTTGTACTGATTCACCTCCATGTCATACGCATGAAGGAAGGCCTCGCCGAACAGGGTGTGGAAGTCGTCCTCAATCTCGCCCGCCGTCTCGCCATAGCTGCGAACAAAGTAGTCCCACAGGGCGGCTTTGCGGCTGCCCGGCAGCGCCAGACGCGAGGTCATGCCGTTCTGCTTCGCCTGCTCTTCCAGCTGTTCCGGGTTAAAGGACTGCAGCATCGCGGCAATAATGGCGCGGATGCCGGAGATCATGCCCAGCTGGTGCGCCTGCAGGTCGATCAGCGCGTCGCGCACGGATTTGGTTGGCGGCATAAAGCCCGGCATCGGGGTGCCGAACATCTGGATTAACACGGTTTTGCCGGTCGGCAACAGCTTGAACGGGTTGTTGGCATCGTCCAGCACCATGGTCATGTCGGCTTTTACGCCGCGCTTGAGAATGGAGCGCGAGGAGAGCAGCGCCACGGTCCCCTGAGAGAACATGCCGAGGATCTGCCCCAGCTGACGCATATTTTCACGGTCAAACTGCGGAACGGGCTGCATTTCGCTGAGTCCCATCCCCTCCAGCAGCGCCTCCAGCAGCTCGCCCTGCAGCACTTCGCCCTTCTCACCGCTGTTTGCCGTGGCGGCTGGGGCGGCGGCGTTATTGACCGGATCGATGCGCAGGCGGCCCTTCGGGGCCTGAGCGCTGCTGCGCGCAACGGCCTGTGGCGTCGGCATCGTGAAGCCAGCGTAATCCGGTCGCGCGGGTTCTTCTTCAGCACGCGGTTCCTCCTGCGGCTCAGGGGCGAACAGCGGAGAATCGGCCAGCGCGTCCTCTTCCTGCTCAGGTTCCGGCACGGGGGCTGGCTTCTCGTTAATCACGTCATCCGGATGGGTTAACGGCGCGCCGCCCATCAGCCCGAGCGGGTCGTCATTACGCGCGGCTGGCGCGCTGGACTTACCGCCAAACAGGGCCAGCGGATCGAGCTCATCCGTCCCCTCTTCGTTCGGGGCTGGCTGGGTCTCAACCGGTGGCACCAGCGTGGAAGGCGTAACGTCGTCAAAAATGCTCTCTTTTTTAAACAGCGCTTCGTCGCTGAACAGCGAGTCCGGATCGACATGCTTACGTTCGAGCGTGGGATCGCTGTCGTTGAACATCGCCAGCGGATCTTCGGCGTTACGCTCCGGGGCTGCAGGCTGGGAGAACGGATCGTGCGATGCCGCAGGCTGCGGTTTTGTACGGTTGCTGGAGATGCTGTCGGAGATGGAAAACTCCTGCATCAGGCTATCCCAGATCTCCGTTGGCACGGCGGTCGGCTCGGCTTTCCCACGGGGTGCGGCACTCGCCGGTTTCGGCTGCTGCGCAGGCGCAGGAGCCACGGTCGGACGCGCCTGCTGGTGCAGGCTGGCCGCCATGCGGCTCACGGGCTGGGTATCGTGGATCAGCTCGGTCACTTCGATACGGTAGTCATCAATACCGAGAATGTCGCCATCCTGCAGCTCAACCTGACGCCCTCGCTCCAGCGGAATGTCATTTAATACCACACGGGTAACGCTGCCGCGGTTGGTGACGCGGCATTCGCCCTGAGCGTCCACGTGAACAATGGCCTGCAGACGAGAGATGGTGCGGTCATTGTCCGGCAATACCAGATTGTTATCCGTACCGCGCCCAATGGTGCCGCCCGGGGCGTAAAAATCACAGCTGCTTTGCGGCGGCTGATGACCGGGTTTCGTAGAAATAATCGTGAATCGCATGGCGTATTCCTGCTGGTATGATTAGCGCTCAAACGCTGCCGCTCTCGGGGCGAGAACGGCGGCGTTTGGGGTTAACACATTCTATTCAGTCTGCGTAAGCTTAAACTGGCCTGAGGGACCTTCTTGTAAGGTGAAGCGGGCCGCATAGCGAATAGAATCGTTTTTCCCTGACACCTTCAGGGCAACATCATATTCTCCGGCTTGCCACGCAATCCCCTGCCACTGGTGACACTGTTGGGTCGTTAACGTCACTTCAGGGCTAAACGTTGACGGCGGCGATACCGCTTTCCATTCATTTCCCGCGCGTTTCATAATGGTGGGTGAATGGCTGGTGACCGGCGCTTCTAACCCGGAATTAGCAGGGATAGCAAAGCAGGGTTCATTATTTTTCAGCGTTACCGAAAGCGACTGATATTGTTCTGGATGAGACAAACAGGCGCTGACCATTAACGTGACTGCAAACACACCGAATAACTTTTGCATAATCATGCCCGCCAATCCTGAGGGCTCTTGAGGTTGATAATGACCGGGGAAAACTCCCCGGCCACATGCGCAATTACGCTTCTTTGTTCTCTTTGATGTTCCAGCCAGCGCTGCTTTCAGCACCTTTACCACCCGACGTGGTCTGCTCCCAGTACTGCTGTTTCACTTTCGCAGCCTGGAATGCATAGGTCACACCAACGGTATCGCCATTGTCAGCACCGGTATACTGAACAGAGGTCACCAGCACATCTTCCAGCGTGATGCGGGAGTATTCCACCTGCTGGCCGCCCGCTTTACAAACGGACAGCTCAACTTTAGTCAGGTGTTTACCGCTTGCGCAGTGTTTCAGGATAGCGGTGGTGGATTTGTCGATCAGTGCGTTAACGTGCAGGTCGTTAAAGTTAACTTTACCGGCACCGCCGCCACCGCCAACGCTCATATTACCTGGCTGGGAAGCGCCCCAGGAGAAGGAGGTAATATCAGTCCAGCCGGTGTGGTTAGAATCTTTCGATTCGCCCGTAACACCCTCGACCTTCAGAAACATATCAATAGCCATAATATCTACTCTTCGTGGATGAACAATATTGCTTTCGAAAAAGCACTTATATGGCAAACAGGAAAGCATGGGGCTGAATAAAACCGTCCATATTTTACCTCTGCCTCATATCAAATGACCCGTGTCATTTGACAGTCTTACATTCCCCCGGAATAAATGGAAAGAATGTGAAGTCTTTTACTACTGCGGGTTATCCTGAATCCAGGTGCGGTCAGGATTTCCGATGATTAATTGAGGAACAAGTTTATTAAGTTCGTCACTATGATAAAGACGCAGACAATTTAACGTGACACCTTTTACGTCGGGCTTTCGCTCAGCATGAAACCCGTTAATGTGATCTTTATATTTTCCAATGAGCGCATCCATTTTCTCAGTGCCATTTTCAGCATCAAAAGGTATCCACTCAATGAATGCACTCGCAGTGCGAGCGGCGTCAGTAGAAAACTGGCTGCCTTTATCTGCCACCTGCGCAAGGCAGCGCGCAAGGACAAAATCTTTAACTACCTGCCGGTATGTTTGCTGCTGATAAAAATCAACGTATGGGTTATCGCCGCGAGCAGAAAAACATAAGCAAGCGAGCAAAAGAAATGCTGTCTTTAGCTGCCTGGATGAAATTATTTTAATTCCCAAAACCAGATTTCCTGACAGTACGGAAAGCAATCGGAGTTACATATAAACGAATTATTACTCAGAGGCTCGATAAGGTCGATATGACCACCGCCATACCCATCAATTTTATTGAAGAAAACAACGCCTTTTCGGCCCAACATCGATCGCGAACCCGCCTCACGATCGGTAAAGATTTCTGCCTTGCCAAACACATGGGATTTATAAAGTTGATCCGCAAGTAATTTTGCGCCGGGTTCGATTGTTTTTCCTTTATAGGGGCCCGACTTTATGGGTAAACGCCCTGTGAATTCAACATTACATTTTAACAATGCCAGACTCATTCTTACCGCACAGGTATTTTCGTATGCCGGTTGCTGCTTGATAATCGTTGAATAATCATAGCCAATTTCTGAGAAGACCTGTTCACCCGAGGCAAAACCCGCGCGGGTATGATTTGAAGAGTAATGCTGACGTTTTAGTTGTTCGTATAATGGTCTCATTTGTCACTCTCCTTTTTGCACGGGCGTAATTCTTTCATTCCGTCAATGATGATTTTTGAAGCGCGTTCCTCGCCTTGCTGTTTCGATAAGTTCGCAAAACGAGAATAGAGAAACTCATGTAGCGTATTTGGCAAAAAAGGCCTGCCCTTGCACCATGCAGTGCCCTCAGACGCGTCGACTACGCCGAGAAGATACATATTTGCCTTGATGCGTTCACGTTCATTCGTTTTCGACAGCCAGGCTTTAGCGAAACGATCTGCACTCAAATTTAAATCGTATCCCGTTAACAACGTCGGATCGCGTTGAAAGTTTGATGTGTCATCCTGAGGCAATGCTTCCGCTTGAGGGTATTTATAATTTCCGGCGTCCGCGCTTGCCAGAGTAGAAACTGCCAGCAAACTGGTTGCGATCAAAAGTCTATGTTTCACCGTATATCCTTATTCACTGACAGAAATTAGCTAAGCTCTTTACGTTCAAATGGCCGGCCCCTGCGGGCCGGCACTCATCATCACGCGTCTTTCGTCTTCAGCGACGGCAGTTTAGATACCAGACGCAGAGAAACGGTCAGACCTTCCAGCTGGTAGTGCGGACGCAGGAAGAACTTCGCGGCGTAGTAGCCCGGGTTGTCCTCAATCTCCTGCACCTGCACTTCCGCAGCCGCCAGCGGTTTGCGGGACTTGGTCTCCTGGGAGGAGTTGGCCGGGTCACCGTCGACGTAGTTCATGACCCAGTCGTTCAGCCAGCGCTCCATCTCTTCGCGCTCGCGGAAGGAGCCGATTTTGTCGCGCACGATGCACTTCAGGTAGTGGGCAAAACGGCAGCAGGCGAACAGGTACGGCAGGCGAGAGGCCAGACGCGCGTTGGCGGTGGCATCCGGGTCGTGGTACTCGGCCGGTTTTTGCAGGGACTGCGCGCCGATGAAGGCAGCAAAGTCGGAGTTTTTGCGGTGAACCAGCGGCATAAAGCCGTTTTTCGCCAGCTCGGCTTCACGACGATCGCTGATGGCGATCTCGGTCGGGCACTTCATGTCCACGCCGCCGTCATCGCTCGGGAAGGTGTGGCACGGCAGGTTTTCCACCGCCCCGCCGGACTCCACGCCGCGAATCGAGGTGCACCAGCCGTACTCTTTGAAGGAGCGGTTGATGTTGGCTGCCATCGCATAGGCCGCGTTCGCCCAGGCGTAGCTGTTGTGGTTCGCGCCGTCGGTCTGCTCTTCAAAGTCAAAGCTGTCGACCGGGTTGGTGCGAATGCCGTACGGCATGCGCGACAGGAAGCGCGGCATCACCAGGCCCAGATAGCGGGCATCTTCGGATTCACGCAGTGAACGCCAGGCGGCGTATTCGGTGTTCTGGAAGATCTTGGTCAGGTCGCGCGGGTTGGCCAGCTCCTGCCAGGACTCCATCTGCATCACGCCCGGTGCGGTACCGGTAATGAACGGACAGTGCGCCGCAGAACCGATGCGCGCCATTTCCCCCAGAAGCTCAACGTCCTGCGGGCTGTGGTCGAAGTAGTAGTCGCCGACGATGCAGCCAAACGGCTCGCCGCCGAACTGACCGTACTCCTGCTCGTAGATCTTCTTGAAGATCGGGCTCTGGTCCCAGCCCACGCCCTTGTAGCGCTTCAGGGTGCGGCCCAGCTCCTGCTTGGAGATGCTCATAAAGCGGATCTTCAGCATCTCGTCGGTTTCAGTGTTGTTCACCAGGTAGCTCAGACCGCGCCAGGCGCTTTCCAGCTTCTGAAACTCTTCGTGGTGAATGATCTGGTTCACCTGCTGTGACAGCTGTTCGTCGATACCGGCAATCAGGTTCTGAATGGTGCGGTAGGTATCGTTCGAGAAGGTGACGGTATTTTCCAGCGCCTGCTGCGCCAGGGTTTTGACCGCGCTTTCGACGGCGGAACGCGCCTGGTCGGTTTTCGGGCGGAACTCTTTGTTCAGCAGCGCGCTGAATTCATCCTGGCTGAACGCCTGACCCGCCTGCTGCTCGTGTTGTTGAGTCTGGTTGCTCATCGATTATTCCTCGCTACCTTTCGCGCTTTCGTCATTTTTCGGCAACTGGCTCAGGGATTTGAGCAGCGTCGGATCCTGCAGAATTTTTGCGATCAGCTCTTCCGCACCGTTTTTACCGTCCATATAGGTCAGCAGGTTGGAGAGCTGGGTACGCGCTTCCAGCAGCTTGTTCAGCGGCTCAACCTTGCGGGCCACCGCGTCCGGCAGGAAGTCGTCCATGCTGTCGAAGGTCAGATCGACGTTGAGCTTACCTTCGCCGGTCAGGGTGTTATCCACCTGGAACGCCACGCGCGGCTTCAGCGCCTTCATGCGTTCGTCAAAGTTGTCGATGTCAATTTCGAGGAATTTACGCTCGTCGACGGCCGGCAGGTTTTCCACCGGTTTGCCGACCAGATCGGCCATAACGCCCATCACAAACGGCAGCTGAATTTTACGTTCTGCACCGTAGATCTCTACGTCATACTCGATCTGCACGCGGGGGGCACGGTTACGTGCGATGAATTTCTGCCCACTGTTACTCATTGCCATGATGTTCTCCATCAAAGATGCGCGGTGAAGGTGAAACGCCAGGCTCCATGCCTGACGTCATAATGCCTGGACGCGCTATTCGCGGCGCCCAAAGATGTTTTCCAGTTGGTTAACGCCGTCTGGCGCCAGGTCGCGAATAATGTCCATAAAGTTAAGTTCTGACAGCCGCTGCACCCGTTCAATCATCAGCGGTGCGGGGTGGCTCGGTTCGTACTGCGCAAAATACTGCTTCGCTTTTTCCAGCATCAGCTGGGCGTCGGCGCGGCTGGTGACCTGCACGCTGCGCCAGTCGGTCACCGGCTGAACGGGCTGCGTAGCCGTCGGCTGCTGCTCAGCCTGGGCCTGCGCATCACGGTTCGGCAGCAGCTTGCTGATGTCGGTCACCTGACAGGCGCTGGCCACCAGCCCCACGGTTTTCAGCAGTTGCTCCATCTCCGGCACGCCGCTTTCACCGAGATGCCCGATGAGCAGCTCGCGAATGGCCAGCAGACGTTCGTTAATGACGATGACCGCGGCGGTCCCCGGCTGGTCGCCGCGAGCCAGCTCGTCAATCAGCCGCGGGCGCCCGCCGGGATAGTCCGGGCATTCGGTTTTACTGCCGTCCAGCAGCGCCTGGGCATCCCGCAGCGAAATTTCATCGCCGTTTGAACGCAGCAGCGAGGCGTTGCGTACCGCGACCGTCAGGTCAGATTTATCACTCAGCCCGGCGAGAGCGTTGATGCGGTAGAACGGGTCGGTTTCACCGTACTCTTCGAGCAGCGGATAGAGCGGCTCCCAGTAGCGGGCGATCGCCTCCTGCACCAGCAGCAATCCGTCCGCGTAGCCCGCCAGCCCGCGACGGCGGGTCCAGGCATGGGTTAACGCCAGCAGGACGCGAAGATCTTTGGTGCGGGTCAGCAGGCTGGTGGCGTATTTTTCGACCGTGTTCCAGTCAGCAGGCTCCGCCGGGATGATGGTGTCGCCAAACTGCTGTTCCGCTTTCCCAAGACTTGCCTGGTTCATCGCCTGGAAGTCAGCGTCGTACTCCAGGTTTTCGCCGCAGGGGTTGTCGGGGCTTATGGGCGCGAGAAATTCTTCGATATTCATGAGATCCCTGCTTATTCAAACATAGGCGGATAGAGACCGTGACGGCCCGGACGGGCGCCCCCTGCCGGATCGAACAGCAGGGTGAAAAGCTGCCCGGTAAAGTTGCCGCTGTGCACGTGGGTGTAGAGCGGGTATCCGTCGCAGCGGTTGGTCCACCAGTAGCTGGTCTGACGCAGCGGGTCAAAGCACTCTGCCGCCTGAGGCCAGCCCAGCGTGCTCTGGCCGTCCTCGTCGTAGCCAATCACATCCAGGATGTCGGAGCGCTTTTGCGGCTCGACCGGCTGCGGCGCCGGAATGGACATTAGCATCTCGTCGAGCTGCGAGGCGGAAAAACTGTTGCGCACCGCGTGCAGCCCCAGGCGTCCAATCTGCTGATACCAGCTTTCGGCCTGGCTGAGCAGGCTGGTCGACCACTCTGACGGGGCGAAGCTCAGCTGAATGCAAACCGGGTATTGTCGGCCGACGCTGTCGCGCCCGGGCAGCAGACAGCCCATCTGGATCATCTGGCTGCCCAGCATGGGCGGTACCACAAAATTCCAGACGGGTGCTTTCTGAAACGGGCGCTCGCCGCTGCGCTGCTCTTCCTGCTGCCAGGCCAGCAGACCGACCTGGAACCAGTGCGACCACTGGCGCTGTAAGGTGTCAGGAAAGCGGCGCTGCAAAAAATCTCCGGCGCTGGGTAACTTGCCATACCAGCTGTAGCGGTTCATCGCAGGGGTATTCGTCATACGGCTGTCCTTGCGGTTATGGGCATGAGAAACGGGGAAGCTGGAACGGGTTGCGAATGCTGTTTGGCGCAAACTCCAGCGTGACCTGATGTCCGTCGACGTTGAAGGTGGCCTGACGGCTGAGGCTACCCGCCCCCGGGCTGGTGCTCGCTTTATCAAAGAAGCGGTTCAGCGCCCAGGAACCGTTGGTCACCAGCGTCGCCGTGCTGCCGTTCGCCAGACCCAGCTGCATGCGGACCTGGTTGGTGCCGCCCGGCCCCGGCCAGTTCATGATCTGCACCGCCTGCGGCCCGTGGCTGTAGCGCAGCAGCTGACCGTCCACGTCCAGGGTCAGGTTCAGAATGGTGTTATCCATTCGCACGGTGCGAACCGTCACCTTGAAGGACGGCGTGGTTGCGCCGTTAGCAAAGAAGGCGTCGCGAATCGACTGGGCCTGCTGGAACGGTCTCAGCAGCCCTTCGCTTCCCGGCAGCGTTTTCCCGTCGATGCCCGGCATAAAGCGCCAGTTGGCCTCGGTGGTGTCCACTTTGCTGGTCAGGTTATCGCGAAAGAAGGTATCCATCAGCCCGGTCCCCGGCGCAAACATGCGCGCGAGATCGTCAGGGGTGACCTCGGTGCTGGCGCTGCGCACCAGCGGGTAGCGACCGGCAATCGCCTGACGGCAGAACCCCCCCACCTCAACGTTAATGCGCTTACGCACGTTTTCCAGGTCACGGCGCTGGGTGTCGCTGCTGGCGCCCACCGCCATGTTGCTGAACATGGTTTGCAGCCCGCCCGGCAGACGACCGGCGCTGGCCTGCAGGCGGCTGATCGCCTCCCCGCCCGGCGCCGGCATGCCGCTGTTGGCCGCGTCCTGAACCGCGGTCAGGTAGCGATACAGCTCATCCACCTGCTTGAGAAAATCGTCAAACACGATGGTCTTCCCGCCCTTCTCCAGCGGCTGGGCCAGCTCAATCATCGGCGCGTAATGGTCGGTCACCAGCTGCTCCGGCGCCTGGGTAACCGCGGCGGCCTGCGTTGGCGCATTGTCATTATTGCTGAACAGCGCTTCCAGCGTGCGGGTGGCGCGGCTGCTTTGCGCCTGCGCTTTACCCGCATCTTCCGGCGCTGGCGTATCGCGGGAGAGCGTGAGGACCTGGCTCAGATTCTGCACCAGGCGGCGCAGCGGCGAGTTGGCGCCGGAAAGCAGGCGCGCGGTGTTGATGCGCTGGGAAAGGTCGGCGCTGTTATTCAGCTGAATGTCAGCGAGAAAGCGATCCCAGTTAGCGATAAAGTCGCGCATATAGAGCTGGCGCACGGCGTTATCGATCTGCTGTTTATCTTCCTGCGCCGTGGCGGCCCCCAGCACCCAGGCGTCGTCCTCGTGCAGCGCCGTAGTGACGCTGTCAATCTGGCCGTTAAAGCTTTTCCAGTAGCCGTCCGGCGTATACAGACCCGGAACGCCCTCGCTCACCGGCTTGCCGCTTTTGCGGGAAAATACCAGCTCGCTCTGCGGTCCGCCCAGGTCGGAAAGGGAGACCGGCTTCAGGTTGTCGTCATGTTCCAGCAGGCGCTTCAGGCGGCCGTAGACGCGGGTTGAAAGCGGCTGCTGGCCGATCATCGCTCTTTCGCGCGCCACCAGGGACTCGTCCTGCGCGTACGGCGAGGCCTGAATTTTCGGCTCCAGCAGCTGCGTCAGGTGCCATTCAAGCTGCTGCAGCTGCGCCTTCGTGACGTTCTGCGGCAGGTTACGCTGCAGGTTGAGCATTACCCACGAATGCAGGAATTTGCCGTCGTAGTGCTTCGGCTGATAGAGCATCTGATAGGCTTTCAGCGCCTCGTAGCTGTATTCCACATCGCTGCCGTTGTCGTTGCGAAGCCAGGTGGTGATGTGCATGGCGACGGCAGGGAGCAGCATCTGATCCAGCGCTTTCTGATACAGGGACTGAGAGGCGTCGCTAACGTCATCCCCGCGATAAAGCCCCATACGGCGGGAGACCGGCGGATCGTTCACGTCAAACGCGTCGCTTTTCGGCAGATCCACCAGGCTATTCAGCAGCGGCAGCAGTTCGAACAAATCACGCTGGGTCTGGTTCTGTAAGGCCTTGCTCTGCTGGTCCAGCAGCGGCACCTTCGCATCCACCTCTTCCAGGTAGGCCTTGTTTTTGGCATAGCTGGTGAGCCACAGTCCACCCAGGATCACCAGCAGGGCCAGCAGCGCCGCATAGCCAGACCAGATCACGGCCCGGTTGCGCAGCTCCCACCAGCGGTTTTCTCCGGCGATCCCGGCTTCCTGGAAGATGACGTTTTGCAGCAGGTTCTTGATGAAGAAACTCTGGCCTTTTGCGCCCGGGATTGGCGATTCTTTGCTGACCGAATCCCAGTTATCGCTCTCTGCCCCTTCCGGCAGCGACAGCGCGCGGTTCAGTTCGCCCATCACGCGGTCGAACGGCATGCCTTCCTGCGTCCCGCTGGCGAAGTAGATCCCGCGCGGAGAGAACTCGGTTTCGAAGTTCGAGCGGGCGAAGACCGTGCTGAGGTAATCCGCCAGCAGCGGACGCAGCGCGGCGAACTCCTGCGGGAAAAGATACGCTTCGGCGCGGGTCTTCGCGTCATGCTCTTTGAGCATGGTTTCCGGCAGCCCGGCGTCGAGGCGCTGCTGCAGCAGAGAAAACTCCTGCTGGAAATTGCCCATCAGGTCGTAATCGGCGTGTTTGGTTTGTTCCCACGGTAGCGTGAAGCCCCAAATCTGGTCGCGCTGCGCTTTATCGTAGTCGGCAAACCAGGCGCGGAAGCCTTTAAGCAGGTCGGCCTTGGTCACCATCACGTAGACCGGGAAGCGAATCCCCAGCTGTTCATGCAGCTCGGACAGACGCTGACGCAGGTTCACCGCCTGCTGGCGGGACGCCTCGGCTGACTGGGTGAGCAGGTCAGAAATGCTGATGGTGACGATCACACCGTTGATCGGCTGGCGGCGGCGATACTTGCGCAGTAACCCCATGAACTGCAGCCATTCCCCGGCGTCCTGCACCTGCTCGCTCTCCTGGGTGGTATAGCGACCCGCGGTGTCCAGCAGCACGGCCTCGTTGGTAAACCACCAGTCGCAGTTGCGCGTGCCGCCAATGCCGCGCAGGGCGGTCTTACCGAAACGGTCGGCCAGCGGGAACTGCAGCCCGGAGTTGACCAGCGCCGTGGTTTTACCGGAACCCGGCGCGCCGATAATGACGTACCACGGCAGCTGATAGAGGTATTGCGTGCTGAAGCGCTGCGTCCACTGAGCGCCCTGTCCCGCCTTGCTGAAGTGCGCTTTTTTCAGCATCTGCGCGGCTTCATCAAAACGGCTGGCGAGGATCTGCTCCTCGTTGTTCAGTCGCTTCTGCGGATCCGCCGCTTCCGGGCTGGTGGTGTTCTCATTGAGCTTGTCCATCAGCTTGCGGTTCAGCCAGGCGTTATAAAGACGCGGCAGAATGTGGCCCTGCGCCCACAGCAGATAGACCACGGCGATACTGATGATGCGGTTCTGTTCAGATTCAAGCGGCCGGGTGTCCACGATGGACAACAGCGGGCCAATCATCCAGATCACCGCCGCCAGCGCCGTGACGCCGAGGAAGCTCCACAGAATGCGGTTAGTCAGTATGGAAAGAAGAGTCGTCAGCATTCCTTAGTTTCCTTGCGGCAATCCGTTCAGCTCGGCCTGGGTATTTTCAGGCGACACCAGCAGAGTAATTTCCACACGGCGGTTACGGGCGCGGTTTTCAGGCGTCGTGTTCGGCGCCACCGGGTTAATCTCGCCCCGCCCTTCCGCTTTCACGCGGCCAGGCTGAGAGAGGCTTCCCTGCAGCATTTTCTGTACCGAGCGGGCGCGTTCCAGAGAGAGTTCATAGTTAGAGGCAAAGCGCGCGCTGCGGATCGGCACGTTGTCGCTGTAGCCCACCACCAGAATTTTGCCGCTCACGTTATTCATTGCCTGCGCGATGCGGTGGATGACCGGTTCATAGCGGTCGCGCACGACGGTCGAGGCAGAGGCAAACAGCCCGTCGCCTTTCAGGATAACCACGCTGCGATCCGCTTCGTCTTTCACCGCGACGAGGCCAGCCTCGATCTCCGGTTTCAGGAAGCCGCGCAGGTTCAGCACTGCCGGAAGCTGACGCGCCGGTTGCTGAATAGTGGTTTCCGGCAGCTGGGACTGGTAAATCTTCGCCAGCACCGGGTTGGTGCTGTCGCCAAGACGCCAGTTGAGCACGATATAAAACAGACAGGCGATAAACCCGGCCAGCGCCACGCAGGCCCAGAGAGGAACCATCGGCCGCCAGAGCTTGCGCAGCACCGGGCGATCTTCCGGATGGGGAGAAAGCGGCGCCGGATAGCTGCCGCGCACGCCGCGGATCATCTGCCACAGCCGCTGCTTGATGGTCTCAAGCTGGGTGCGGCCATTGTCCAGCACCCGATAGCGTCCTTCGAAACCGAGCAGCAGGCAGTAGTTGATCATCTCCAGCAGCAGAATGTGCTCGCGCGGGTTTTGCGACAGGCGCGCCAGCAGCTGAAAGAACTTCTCGCCGCCCCAGGTTTCGTTATGGAACGTCACCAGCAGGCCATTGCTTGACCAGACCCCGCTGCTGCCCCAGGGGGTGAGCGCGGCAGCCTCATCGAGCGCCGTACACAGGCAGTAGCGTGCCCCGACGATCACTTCGTAGGGCAGCCCCGCCTGCTGGCAACGGACTTCAAAACGGCGAATTTCATCGATCAGGCGCTGGCGTAGCGCCACCTGATCGTCGTGCGATACCGAATGACGGATCTGCGGAATCGCATTGAGCAGCGGATTGGCGGCCGCCACCAGCTGATTGTTGCTACTGGCCCCGGTGAACGCGGCATCGCTGCCGGTATCCTGTCGTTCCTGCATATTAAGCGCTCGCTTTATTATTCTGTCGGGCTACGGATGGCCCAAAACTCCATATCCAGCCCCGGGAACTCCCCCGCAAGGTGCAGGGCGAATGCGCCGGACTTATCCATCTCGTGCCACAGCTCGCTGCCCTTTTCGAGCTCAAAGTAGCTGTAGCCGGCATGCCACGGGATCTGCGGCGGTGCAACCGGCATGGCGCGCAGCATAATGCCCGGCAGCTGAAGCTGAACCAGATCGCGGATTTTCGACACCGGTGCGACCTTCATCTGCGCCGGGAAATGGGTTTGCAGGTGTTCGCCCGGCACGTTGGCTTTGACCGCCAGCACGAAGCCGAACTCACGCACCATGCTGGTTTCAGGCACCGTGGCGATGTTGAGGCCGTGAGAGCGCTCGTTTAGCGGCAGCTGGATAGCGTGGTCTTCCATCACCAGCGACAGCCCCTGACGCAGCATCAGCATCAGCTTGCTGAAGCAGTTCGCCAGATCGTCATGATCGTAAATCGGCAGCACGCTTTCGGCGGTACGCTGCGACGTCCAGGTGGCGAGCTCGGTGGCAAACGGCAGCCAGCTGCGCCAGAGGGTTTCCGGGTGCAGCAGCGGGAGGGTTTTTAAATGAGACACCTCGCCCAGATGACGGTTAACCAGCGACAGCAGCGTAAACTCGATCAGTTCAGAGGTGTTAAAGCGGCCGGGCTGGCGCAAACGGCCGCCAATCTGCTGGCTGCGCTGCACCAGTAAGCCGTGCAGATCGTTGATCATGCTGTAGATCTGCGGGCTGTTATTGGCATTGAGCATCGGCGGGATGTAGCTGTTGTCGAGCCGCACGTGGTTGTCGTTACGCTTCTCGGTCACAAACGCCACGCCGATGGCGGTCCACTCCGCCGTGAGGTCTTTTTCGAGCATCAGGGTCAGACGCAGGCGGCCAAACTGGACGGTAGCATCCCCCACCGACATGGCGTTATCGTCCTCCACCTCCTGCTCGAACGCGATAAAGCGCGCCAGCGAGGATGGCTCTTCGCTGAAAATCACCTCTTCTCTCTCGCCACGACGAACCGGCAGTGCGAGCACCACCTTTTCGTTGGTGAGATTGTCAGGAATTTTCAGCGGTACTGGACCGTTACGCCCGTTGCGCACCTGGAAAAAGGTGCCGTCCGGCAGCAGCCCACTGCAGTAGCTCAGGGCAATGCATCCCTGACGAAGCATCGCTTCATCCAGTTCAACGTCGAGAAAGCCCCAGAGATACGATCGCTGCAGCGCGCCCCATTCACGAACATGGTTGAGCAGATAGCTTTCAGTCCGCTGAAAATGGTGTGGACGCAGGAACATGCCTTCGGTCCAGACGACCTTTTCTGCTTTCGTCATGATGATGTGTTTCCTGTTTAGAAGCGCGTTACTGGCTGATGACCCGAATGCCGTTCACGTCGAGAAAAACGTTGGCCTGAAGTTCATCGGCGGACCATTTCCAGAACTGGTAGATATGATTTTCGCCAGGCACGGGCAGAGGGAGTGAAACGCGCCATTTTTTGCCATCCAGCACCTGGTACTCCGCCATCACGCCGATGTAGCGAGCCTCCGGCGAGCTTTGCCCGCTGAGAGTTTTTGACAGCTGTCCCGGCATCAGGAAGAACACATCGCTGTTCAGCAGATTCGCGCCAAGCGTGGCTGACGCGTTGTTCTGCAGGGAGTAGAAGTCGCTGGATATGAAATCCGCATCGGATTTCAGCAACAGCACCCGAACCTTAAGCGGCGCAGATTCATTGATTTGTGGATGAGCCTGAAACTGCAGATTGTAGCGGGAGGGGTCGCTGTGTGAAGACGACGAACAACCACCGATCAGCGCGAAAATCATCGCGTAAAAGAATAACCACAGCCTATGAAAATTTTTATTATTCATAAAAATGCGCTCATGAAAGCCGTTTAGTTCAGGATCCAGGTACCGTTAGCGCTGTCTTTGCAGGCTTTGCTGTTACCGTCGACATCAACACAGGTCGCTTTTTTACGCGCCTTTGGACGAATAGCCTGTTTACGCACGGCGGCATCGTACTGGTCGGCCTTGATAACAGCGCGCATCGGAACGTAACCAATCAGCTGCTCGTTGCCTTCATCGGCAAGCGCCATCCAGTAGTGTTCAACCTGCCCCAGCACCACGTACGTTTTTCCGGTCTCGAGTGTGCGGATAACTTTACCGCCAAAGTCAGGACGGCTCATCAGGGAGGCCGGATACATGGCACGATACGGCTCGTTAACCGGGTTGAACTCCGTCGGCGCCGTCACGGCGTGACGGTGGGTTAAGGTGACGCCGTTGACCTGGCTGGTCTCGATCGTATCGTCGTTGATCACAGGTTTCTGCGGTGCTTTACAGCCCGCCACCGCCATTACAAACAGAAGTGAAAACAGTACGCGCATTTTCATATGCTTTTCCGTAGCGATATTTCGATGATGGAGATAAGGGGATGAAGTTTGACTTAAGTGCTATTGTTAAAATAGCCAGGATATTTTCGGGGCGTTACTACTTTAAGGGCATAGCTACCGCACGAGCCTTTCAGAATAAGGCCCAGTGTCTTCCTGACATATTTTGACAAACGGTAAACAAGTTTACATGAGCTTCGTATCAATTCAATATTTACCGCCGCGTAACTGTTGGTAAATGAAGCAGTCGGAAAATTATAGGATTAATCCTATGATAAAAAACGTTATGGCCCACCCTTTCTTATTTCTCCACCAAAAAACTACATAACATCATGTTTTATATATTAAAAAACACAAAAGAGAACCACTTTCATTAACGCAATCACGCTATTATCGCCACTACCATAATTAGTAGAATTCGCGTTTTTTTGATGTCAAAGGAATATATCCCTGATGAATTATTTGTTGCACTAACAGGGTATCTTTAATATTGAAGACGCTTCATCGCCTGGGTGAGAATATTTCACCTATGCAGAAAAATGTTAATTTCATGCCGCAAAAAAAGCGTATATTTTAGGCCGTAATAATTCCACTGCCAGGTATACCTTATATCTATTATTCATTAAGCGTGAGTAAACCTTCCTGTCATTTCCTCAAATGAAAAATGCCTCCAGCAGCCCGCGAGCCGCGAATCGTGGCGATATCTCCAGCGCAACAACTTCAGTCGATGTTTTACTGGCGCTACATACTTTCCTGCTCACTGCCATCTATCTCGCCTACCGGACGATAGATAAGATTTATTATTAAAATGATAAATATTCGTTATAATTTCTTTAAATATTTAAACACCAGACCAGATAAATTACTGTAATAAAAAGAGTTTGCGTTAAGGCATTTTCCCGTTCCGTATGTGCGTTGCCATCCGGTCGTCATTGCTTTCACCTATTGCTCTCGTAAGTGATTTATTGGCTCAGGCGTTGTGTGATCGAACAAATCAGGAGTGGGTATGAACAAGAAAAGACGCTCGGTGCCAGGCATCAGACACTATGACGGCCCTGCCGGCGGCTGGGGCGCACTGAAAGCGACGGCGATTGCGGTACGCACCCAAATGGATACGTTTGACGCCCCGGCGACGCTGCTGCGCACCAACCAGCCTGACGGCTTTGACTGCCCGGGCTGCGCGTGGCCTGATAAAGAACACAAATCGACGTTCCAGTTCTGTGAGAACGGCGCCAAAGCGGTGACCTGGGAAGCGACCAGCAAACGCGTCACCCCCGCGTTTCTGGCTGCAAACACTGTCTCCTCGCTGCTGGCAAAATCGGACTTTGAGCTGGAAGGCTACGGTCGGCTGACGCATCCCCTGCGCTATGACCGTGCGAGCGACACCTTCCGCCCCGTCGACTGGGACGAGGCGTTTCAACGCATCGGCGAAGTACTGCGCGGGCTCGAGCCGAACGAGGTCGAGTTCTATACCTCCGGGCGCGCCTCTAACGAAGCGGCGTATCTGTTCCAGCTGTTCGCCCGCGAATACGGCACCAATAACTTCCCCGACTGCTCAAATATGTGTCACGAGGCCACCAGCGTCGGTTTGCCCCGTTCGATTGGCATCGGGAAAGGGACCGTCTCGCTGGATGACTTTGATAAGACTGAACTGGTGATCTCCATCGGCCATAACCCCGGCACTAACCATCCGCGCATGATGGGGACCCTCCACGAGCTGGCCCGCCGCAACGTGCCGATTATCGTCTTTAACCCGCTGCGCGAGCGCGCCCTGGAACGTTTTGCGGACCCGCAAAGCGTGATTGAAATGGCGACCTACAGCTCCACGGATATCGCCTCGACCTATTTCCAGGTGAAGGCCGGAGGCGATGCCGCCGCGCTGAAAGGGATTGCCAAACACCTGCTTGAAATGGAGGCCGCACGCGGTGACGTGCTCGATCGCGCGTTTATTGCCGAACATACTCAGGGCTTTGAGGACTTTGCCACCGATATCGCGCAAACCCGCTGGGACGAGATCGAACGCGAGTCGGGTCTCAGCCAGGCGGCGCTCAAAAAGGTGGCCGAGGCCTATGCGAAATCGAATGCCACCATCATTACTTACGGGATGGGCATTACCCAGCACAACAAAGGGACGGCCAACGTCCGCCTGATTGCGGACCTGCTGCTGATGCGCGGGAATATCGGCAAGCCCGGCGCGGGAATATGCCCGCTGCGCGGCCACTCAAACGTGCAAGGGAACCGTACCGTCGGGATTAGCGAGAAACCCACGCCAGCCTTCCTGAACCGTCTGAAGGAGGTTTTCGGCTTTGAGCCGCCGTCTCACCACGGCCATGACGCGGTGCAGGCCACCCAGGCGATGATCGGCGGCCGCGCGAAGGCGCTCATCTGCCTCGGCGGTAATTTTGCGGTGGCAATGCCCGACCATGAACGCGGGTTCCCGGCCATGGGCTCCCTGGATTTGAGCGTCCACGTCGGCACCAAGCTCAACCGTACCCATCTGCTGGTGGGCAATGAGACCTTTATTTTCCCGTGTCTTGGCCGTACCGAGCTGGATGTTCAGGCCACCGGCCGCCAGTCCATTACCGTTGAAGACTCGATGTCGATGGTCCATGCCTCATCCGGCAAGCTCAAACCCGCCTCCCCGTTGCTTCGGTCAGAACCCGCTATCGTCGCGGGCATGGCGAAAGCCACCCTGCCGGATACCCGCGTGGACTGGATGACGCTGGTTGAGGATTACGACCGCATCCGCGATCTGATCGAGCAGACCATTCCGGGGTTTGAGAACTATAACGCGCGGATCCGCGTTCCCGGCGGCTTCCGTATGCCGCTGCCGCCAACGCAACGTCTCTGGCCAACGGCGACGGGAAAAGCGATGTTCTCGGTCTTCGACGGCGTACACGAGAACGCCAGCGGTGAAGGTGAGCACGTCCTGCGCCTGATCACGCTGCGCAGCCACGACCAGTACAACACCACCATTTACGCGCTGGACGACCGCTACCGCGGCGTGTTTGGCCGCCGCGACGTGCTGTTTATGAACGAAGAGGATATGGCGCAGTCAGGGCTGGAACACGGCGACCGCGTGGATATCGAAACCGCCCTGCCCGGCAACGGACAGCGTCTGGAAGACATTACCGTGGTGGCGTACAACATCGCGCCGGGGACCGTCGGGGCCTATTATCCGGAGGCCAACGTGCTGGTCCCGCTTGATTATCTGGATAAGGACAGCGGTACGCCGTCGTATAAATCCGTTCCGGTTCGCATCACCCTGCGCTCAAAAGAGATCCGCATGCTGTAAGCCGATCGCGCAGAGAAAAAGATGGATATTAAACAGTTAAAATATTTAATCGCGCTCGACGAGACCCGCCATTTTGGCAAGGCGGCCTCGCAGTGCAACATCACCCAGCCGACCCTTTCCATGCGCATCCGAAGCCTGGAAGAGGAGCTCGGGCTGGTACTGATTGTGCGCGGGCAGCGCTTTGAAGGGTTTACGCCGGAGGGTGAACGCATCCTCGCGTGGGCCCGCGCGCTGCTGGCTGCACATGACGGGCTACAGGCGGAAGCCGCGCTGTGCAAAGGTCAGGTGGTGGGCGAACTTCGTCTGGGGATGGTGCCGCTGGCGAGTGTGGATCCGATGATCTTTATCCGTCTGCTGACGGAAAAATACCCGGAGCTGACCTACAGCCTCTATTCCATGTCCTCCGCGCAGATTGCCGACGGCGTCAGCCGCAATCAGCTTGAGCTGGGGATTTGCTATCTCAACAGCATCGACGCCAGCCTGTTCGATATTATCCAGCTTCCCAAAACGAAGATGGGCCTGCTGCACGACGTCCGCCATTTCCAGCTCGGCCAGGATACATTGACCTGGCGCGATCTGACGGATTTTCCGCTGGGGTTCCTGACCAAAGGGATGCATTACCGGGCGCATATGGAGGCCAGCTTTAAGTCTGCTGGCATTGAACCGAGGTCCGTTTTCGAGAGCGACTCCACGTTCCAGATCATCCAGGCGGTTCAGAGCGGCGTATGCTGTGCCGTGATGCCGCTGAACAACGGGCTGGAAGAGTTGAACGGCCATTTCAGGATTGTCCCCATCGCCGATGCGGATATCGAGGCCCCTGTCGGCCTGATTATGCGCCGACAGAAACCCGTCTCCTCGCTGGCGCTGCGCTGTTTTACCGACGCGCAGGAGATCTATCACGCCAGCAATGAGGCGTAGGCCTGACGCGTCACTACGCTAAAACCGCGGATCAGCACCGCGTCGCAAACGGCCCGGTGCTCCGGCGAACTCACCAGCGCGTGGAGCGCATCGCGAAGGGCGTTCAGGGTCTCAGGCGAGGTGCGGGGCGAGGTAATGAGCGGCAGCCCTGGCGTCAGAGGGGTATGGTCAATGACCGCCAGACCCGTCAGGCTTTCCGGTTCGTGACGCTGCAGCAGTGCCCAGGTGACACAGTCGATGGCCGCGATATCCCCTGCCCCGCGTTTGACATCAATCAGCGACTGGCGATGGCTGCCGCTGAAGGACGTTTGCGCGAAAAACGGCTCCTGAGCCACCAGAGGCGCCACTTTTTTTCGCAGCGCATTGTAGCCGGACTGCGAGTCCGCAGAATTACAGACCGACCGACGTCCTCGAAAATCCGCCAGCGTGAGGTGGCGATCCTCCTCGCGCACCACCAGAAAGCTGCGGTAGTGGAACCCTTCGCAGCCCGGGGCCGCGTAGTGAAAACAGCCGACGACCTGCACGTCCGGAAGCTGCGTGACGAGCGGATAACCGCAGGCCTGGCTGAGGATAAGCCCGGGCTGTTGCCAGTGGGTGAGCAGATCGGACTCCGGCCCGTCGGGGACATCTTCGACGGGCACACCGCGCGCGGCCAGCAGCCCCTTTACCGCCAGCCAGAGCGCGCGGGTGTCGGCGCGATCCACCGCATACATGGGAAACGCCAGCAGGTTACTCATATCCCTCCTCCTGTTGTTTTCCGGGGTGAACGGTGACGTCGACGGGCCTGGCCCAGAACTGGCGCAGCCATTCACCGTAGCCCTGGACGAGAAAACCGCGGTTTCGCTCCCGGTACGCCTCCCGGTTTTGCTGGTAGATCGCCTTCAGCCCGTACCACGGCACGCCCGGTAAATCATGGTGTACTGAATGGTAGTTGAGATTTAAAAAAAGTATCCGCCAGAACAGCCCGGCCTCGTTAATGACGGAGCGCGCCAGCGGATCGTCCGCTGCGCGATGTTCGAGAAACGATCGCACCTTGGTCAGCGCCAGCGCCGGATAGCTGACCGCCAGCACAAACCAGACGGGGGAAAAACCGACGTGCGTCATCCAGGCGAAAAGCGCCACCAGCAGCGTGATGTGAACCAGCCACATCGTCATCGCCCGCAGGTGAAAATGACGAAACGCCGCCCCGGCGCTGCCCAGCGTCTGGACGATATCCAGCAGCGGCGCCAGC
This sequence comes from Enterobacter sp. SST3, assembly GCF_000286655.1. Classification (NCBI taxonomy): domain Bacteria; kingdom Pseudomonadati; phylum Pseudomonadota; class Gammaproteobacteria; order Enterobacterales; family Enterobacteriaceae; genus Enterobacter; species Enterobacter sp. SST3. The sequence goes on from NZ_ALNS01000029.1 coordinate 31,986, forward strand.
AGAAGCCGACCGGCAAAGGTATTTCGGGCCCGGATCAGGCGCTTCTGCCAGGGGGAAAAGCGCGCCCAGCTCGCCTCGGTAAAATAGTACGACTCCGGGTCATCCACCGGATGGGTCAGGCTATCGTACCGATGGTGGGCCAGATGGGAATCCCGGTAGACGCCATACGGATACCAGACCGCCAGCGGGAGCGTGCCGAACAGCTGGTTAAGCCAGGCAAAACGGGTGGGATGCCCGTGGATCAGCTCATGCTGCAGGGACATGTACCAGGCGGTAAACCCGATCAGCAGCAGCGTGGCGGGCAGCAGGCCGAGCGTTTGCCAGAACGCCAGCGTGGCAAACCAGCCCGCATAAATCGTGAACATTAACAGCCAGGTGGGTAGTTCGCTTCGCCATAAGAAACCCGACGCGAGGCGGTGAATTTGATTGCGTTGTTGCGGATGTAAATAGAGGGAGCTTCGTTTACCCACTCCTTCAGACGCCGTTTCGCCAGAGACAGTGCCCTGACGATCGGGGATTACGCCTGAAATCACAAACAACTTAAATCGCTTTGCTTTGCCAGAAACGTGAAGTGCGGGCACGCTTGACTTATTCTGTGTTAAAGGTACTTTTCAGGACATGAAAAAGATCCTGATTATCGTTCCCGACGGCGGCATGCTGTTTGAAGCCGCCGGTATCGCCGACATTCTGATGCAGGCCAACCGGCTGCATCCGGAAGGGCTGGCGCATCCCCGCTACCGGATTATCATCGCCACCACGCAGCCTCACCAGGTGATCCACGGCCAGTCCGGTCTGAACCTGCTGGCGGACTATCGTCTGCCGGAGCTGGATCCGCGCGAACCGCTGGACACCATTATCATCACCGGACGCGGTATGAACGAGCAGGAGAGCATAGCCGTTGTGGACTGGCTGCACCTCGCTGCGCCGCACGCCCGGCGGATCGCCTCTATCTGCGGCGGCGCGATGCTGCTGGCCCAGACCGGCTTGCTGGACGGTCGGCGCGCCACCACCCACTGGCGGCTGCTGGAGACCCTGCAAGCCCAGTACCCGTCAATCCAGGTCGAAGGCGGCCCGCTGTACATTCAGGACGGCCCCATCTGGACCTCCGGCGGCGTGAGTTCCGGGTTTGATCTGACCCTGGCGCTGGTGGAGGACGACTACGGATTTACCCTCGCCCGCGACGTGGCGCAGGATATGGTGATGTACCTGCGACGTCCCGGCGGACAGCTGCAGTTCAGCCGCTACAGCCTGCATCAGCCGGGCACCGCAGGGCCGATAGGCGAAGTGCAAAGCTGGATCCTGCAGAACCTCACCGCCGATCTGTGCGTGGAGAACCTGGCCGAGAAAGCGGCGATGAGCCCGCGTAACTTCACCCGCGTGTTTACCCGCGAGGCCGGGGTCTCGCCTGCCCGCTACGTGACCGAAGCGCGTCTGGCCGCCGCCCGCCAGCTGCTTGAGCAAACCCGCGATCCCCTTGAGCGCGTTGCGGAGCAAAGCGGATTTGGCACCAGCATTAATTTACGCCGCATCTTTGAGAAACAGCTTCACCTCACGCCCGGCGAATACCGCCAGCGCTTTCACTGCCGCAAGATGGCGTAATCTGATCCTTTTTTGTCATTTACGCCAGCCGGCCCGACGCCTACAGTGACTCCAGATAACAGAGATAAGGAGTGCACCATGGTTAAGGTCGGTATTAACGGTTTCGGCCGTATCGGACGTAATGTCCTGCGCGCGGCGCTGGGCAACCCGGATCTGCAGATTGTGGCGATTAACGATCTGACGGACAGTAAAACCTTCGCCCATCTGCTGAAGCATGATTCCCTTCTGGGCAAACTGCCCGCCCCCGTTGAAGCGGGTGACGGTGCGCTGCAGGTAGACGGCCAGCGGATCGTGGTATTTAGCGAACGCGACCCGGCGAATATCCCATGGCGTGATGCCGGGGTAGACGTGGTGATTGAGGCCACCGGCTTCTTCACCGAGCGGGAGAAAGCGGCGGTGCATATCACCCACGGCGGCGCTAAGCGCGTCATCATTTCCGCCCCCGGGAAGAACGACGACCTGACGATTGTGATGGGCGTCAACCATGACCAGTACGATCCCGCCCAGCACGCGGTGGTGAGCAACGGGAGCTGCACCACGAACGGTCTGGCACCGGCCGCTCAGGTGCTGCATCAGCAGTTCGGAATTGAGCATGGCCTGATGAACACGACGCACGCCTACACCAACAGCCAGGCGCTGCACGATCAGCCAGAGAAAGATCTGCGCGGCGCCCGCGCGGCGGCGCTGTCGATTGTGCCCTACTCCAGCGGCGCGGCGAAAGCGCTGGGGAAAGTGATCCCCTCCCTGGACGGCAAGCTGACCGGGTACTCCCTGCGCGTGCCGGTGCCGGTGGTATCGATTGTCGATTTAACCGTGACGCTGAGCCGCAACGTGACCGCCGAAGAGGTGAATGACGCGTTCCGCAACGCGGCCGCCAGCGGGCCTCTGAAAGGCATTCTGGGCTATAGCGATGAACCGCTGGTCTCCAGCGATTACCAGGGTGACCCGCGCTCCTCGATTATCGACGGGCTTTCCACGCTGGTGATTGGCGGGAATATGGTGAAGATCCTGGCGTGGTATGACAACGAATGGGGCTTCTCTAACCGCCTGGTGGATCTGGCGGTATTGATGGATAAGAAAGGGCTGTAAACCTGAGGCCGGGTGGCACGAACGCTCACCCGGCTAAAAAATTACTCCGCTTTCACTTTCACACCCATAAACACAATCACCATCGCCGTCACCAGCAGCAAACCGCTGCCCGCGAACACGCCGCTGGCACCGTTAAGATCGAATACCGCCCCACCTCCTGCCGCACCGGCGCTTATCGCCAGCTGGATTGAGGCCACCAGCAGCCCCCCTGCACTTTCGGCTTCATCCGGAACGGTGGTCGCAAGCCAGGTTGACCAGCCCACCGGAACCAGACCAAATGCAAAGCCCCACAGCGCGACCAGCAGCCCGTCCAGCATCGCCAGATGACCAAAGGCGACCATCATGAGCGCGAGAACGCCCATCGCAAACGGCACCAGCGCCAGCGTCAGGCGCAGATTACGCGCCAGCAGATGTCCGGCCACGGAGGTGCCCATAAAGTTGGCGATGCCAAAGCCCAGCAGGATCAGTGAAATGGTCTCCACGCTCGCCTGCCCCACCGTCTCCAGGAACGGACGCAGGTAGGTAAAGAAGGCGAAATGGCCGCTGAAGATCAGAATGGTCGCCAGCATGCCGCCGATCATCCCTGGACGACGCAGCACGCGGAACAGCGTACTCAGGCTACCGCTGCTCTCCGGCTTCATGGACGGCAGCACCCAGAGCTGCCACAGCAACGCCAGCATGCTCGGCAGAATGCAGAGTACAAAGACGTTGCGCCAGCCGATCAGGCTGCCCAGATAGCTGCCCAGCGGGGCCGCGACCACCGTGGCAATTGATACGCTGGAGAAGATTAGCGCCAGCGCTTTCGGCACGTTATCCGCCGGAACCAGACGCATCGTTGTCGCCGTCGACATGGCCCAGAATCCCCCGATGGCTATCCCCAGCAGCAGACGCCCCATGAGCAGGACGTGCAGGTTGGGCGCAAAGGCCACCAGCAGGCTGGAGATAATTTGCAGCACCGAGAAAAACATCAGTACCCAGCGGCGGTCGATACGCCTAGTCGCCGGGGTGATCAACAACCCGGTGACCAGCGCCACCAGCGCGGTGGCGGTGACAGCCTGTCCGGCCATCCCCTCGGTCACGCCCAGGCTCGCGGCCATGGGTGTTAACAAGCTGGCGGGCAGAAATTCTGCCGTAATCAAACCAAATACCCCCAGCCCCAGTGAATAGACGGCCCGCCAGGCGGGTTTTGCGGGCGCTACCGCCTCGCTCGCCGCGACACATGAACTCATCTGTTGATCTCCCGTTATAAAAATGTGACTACTGTCGCAAAAGAATAGAAGGTTCACCCTGGACGATCTATGACATATAATCTCCACTTATTGATTATTCGTCCGGAGTTGCGCCATGACCGTACAGTCACCCGATTTGATCAGCGAACTTTTACGGGGCATGCGCCTGTCAGGCGTGAAATACCGGCGGATTGAAGCCAGCGCGCCCTTTGGCGTCGCGTTTCATCAGGCTCCCGGCCGGGCACAGTTCCATTTTGTGAGCCACGGTAGCGCCCTGCTGCGCATGGAGAGTGGCGCAACGTTCGAACTGAGCGGTGGCGACGCCCTCTTTATTCCCGGCGGGAATTCCCACGCTTTGCTCTCTGACGAGCAGGCCACCCTTACCCCGGTCAACGCCTTCCCGAGCGAGCCTATCTGCAGCTCGGTCTGCGCCATTACCTGCGAGCCCTGCCCGGAGAGCGAGAACACCCTCATTTTTAGCGGGTGCATGGATTTTGAGCTGGGCGGGATGCAGCCGCTGATCAAGGCGATGCCGGAAGTGATGATGGTTAGCCGGCTGATGTCCACCTGGCCGGAAATTCATCCGCTGCTGGCGGCGATGGAGCGGGAATCCGCGGCGCGTCAGGCCGGGTATGCCGGGATCCTTGCGCGGCTGGCCGACGTGGTGGCGGCGTTAATTGTGCGGGGCTGGGTTGAAGGCGGCTGTGGTAAAGCCACCGGCTGGGTGCAGGTGCTGCGCGACCCGCGCCTGAGCCGGGCCATTTACGCCATGCACCAGCAGCCAGGCCTGAACTGGAGCGTGGCGGATCTGGCAAAAGAAGCAGGCACGTCCCGCTCCGTATTCGCGGAACGCTTTCTCGCGGCGACGGGAACCACCCCGGCAAAATATCTCAGCGAGCTGAGAATGCGGCTGGCCATTCAGTATATTCGTCATGAAAACCAGCCCATTGAAACCGTCGCGCTGCGGCTGGGGTACGGATCGCTGGCGGCCTTCAGCCGGGCGTTTAAGCGCATCATTGGCCATGCGCCGGGTACGCTGCGGGAAGCCAGCCAGACCGCGGAAGAGGTCTGAAAGCGCGGCAATATTTAACGCGAAGCGGGCAATATTCGTCTAAGGTTTTCAGGTGATTGACAACAGCGGTCACGCTGTTTAGAGAAGACAGGAGACGAACTGATGATAAGACCTCGTACACTACGCCCCGCGTTTTTGCCCCTTGCGTTAGGCGGCGCGCTGCTCGGCGTAACGACACTGGGCTATGCCGACGATAACCCCGCAACCCAGACAACCTCACCCGATATTTTACTTGGCCCTCTGTTTAACGATGTGCAGAGCGCCAAACTGTTTCCCGATCAGAAAACCTTTGCGGATGCCGTCCCCAAAAGCGACCCGCTGATGATTCTGGCGGACTACCGGATGCAGCATACGCAGTCCAGCTTTGACTTACGCCACTTTGTCGAGATGAACTTTACGCTCCCTGCGGAAGGGGAAAAATATGTTCCGCCTGCTGGACAAAGTTTACGTGAGCACATTGACGATCTCTGGCCCGTACTGACGCGCACTACCGATAAAGCCAGCAACAAATGGGATTCCCTTCTGCCGTTACCGAAGCCCTACGTTGTGCCCGGCGGTCGTTTCCGCGAGGTCTACTACTGGGACAGCTATTTCACCATGCTGGGACTGGCAGAGAGCGATCATTGGGACAAAATCAGCGACATGGTGGATAACTTTGCGTATGAGATCGACACCTTCGGCCACATTCCCAACGGCAACCGCAGCTATTACCTGAGCCGCTCCCAGCCGCCGTTTTTCTCACTGATGGTTGAACTGCTGGCGACCCATGACAGCGACGCGCTGAAGAAATATCGTCCGCAGATGGAGAAAGAGTATGCCTACTGGATGGACGGCGTCGACGCCCTGCAGCCGGGCCAGGCCAACAAACGCGTGGTGAAACTGGATGACGGCGCTGTCCTCAACCGCTACTGGGACGACCGCGATACGCCGCGCCCGGAGTCCTGGCTTGACGATGTGAATACCGCGAAAAGTAACCCTAACCGACCGGCAACCGAGATCTACCGTGATTTACGGTCCGCCGCGGCTTCGGGCTGGGATTTTAGCTCCCGCTGGATGGACGATCCGCAAAAACTCGGCACCATCCGGACCACCAGCATTGTGCCCGTGGACCTGAACGCCCTGATGTTCAAGATGGAAAAACTGCTGGCCCGGGCAAGCCAGGAGAGCGGCGATGCCGCCAGCGTAAGCAAGTATGAGACGCTGGCCACCGCGCGCCAGAAAGCCATTGAGAGCCACCTGTGGAATGATAAAGAGGGCTGGTACGCCGATTACGACCTGAAGAGCAAGAAGGTACGCAATCAGCTCACGGCGGCGGCCCTGTTCCCGCTTTACGTCAAGGCGGCGGCGCAGGATCGTGCCGAAAAAGTCGCCGCGGCAACCGCCTCTCGTCTGTTGAAGCCGGGCGGGATAGCGACCACCACCGTCAACAGCGGCCAGCAGTGGGATGCGCCAAACGGCTGGGCTCCGCTGCAATGGGTGGCCGCGGAAGGGTTGCAGAATTACGGGCAAGAGAAGGTCTCGATGGATGTGACCTGGCGCTTCCTGAAAAACGTTCAGCATACCTATGACCGGGAAAAGAAACTGGTCGAGAAGTATGACGTGTCGACCACCGGTACGGGCGGCGGCGGCGGTGAGTATCCGCTGCAGGACGGCTTCGGCTGGAGCAACGGCGTGACGCTGAAGATGCTGGACCGGGTCTGCCCGAAAGAGAAACCGTGCGACAGCGTGCCGGAGAATCGGCCTGCGGCGAATGATGAGGTGGCGCCGGTGAAAGCCTCGGCGCAGTAAGGGAGTATTGCCGGGTGGCGGCTACGCCTTACCCGGCCTACTTTTTGCCCTCACAGGGCCTTGTTCAGAAACTGTAACTTGCCCCAAGCTGATACGTTCTGTCACGCCCAATCCAGCAGTTGGTCGCGTCGTAGCAGGTCAGCGTCTCTTTGTTGGTGATGTTCTGCGCGCTGGCTTTAAGCGTTAGCCCGGCCAGCGAAGGCAGAATTTCACCCATTCGATAGGATGCCGACAAATCGTACTGGGTGGTACCGCCCAGCTTACCCGCATCGTTAGCGGGTGAGATTTCCATCGGGCCGGTATAGCGCGCCCCCGCCCCCAGCATCAGCCCTTTCAGCGGTGTGTTTTCAAAGGTGTAATCCCCCCAAAGGTTGAAGGCATTCTCCGGCACCTGCGTTGGACGTTTACCTTTGTACTTGTCATCTTCCGTGTTGATCGCGTGGGTGTAGGCGTAGTTGGCAATCAGCGTCAGGTTGTCCGTCGGGCGACTGATGGCTGACAGTTCCGCCCCTTTGGACTCCACCTCCCCGGTCTGACGATAGTTCAGGAAGCCCGGATCGGAGGTGACAACATTTTTCTGACGGATGTTGAACACCGAGGCGGTAAAGGTAGTGGCGTAGTCGGCCAGCAGATATTTCACGCCGCCCTCCACCTGCTTGCTGGTGGTCGGTTTGACGTCTTTCGCCACGAGCGTGCCCTGCGGCGACACCGGCGCAAAACCTTCGGAATAGCTGATAAACGGCGAAATCCCGTTATCAAAGGCGTAAAGCGCGCCCAGACGTTTGGTGACGCGATCCTGCGATACCCAGGCCTTATCACCGTTTTGCAGATAATTAGTAGTGACGGAGCGATAATCATCGTAACGCAGGCTGGCCAGCAGATTTAACCCGCCAAACTCCACCTGATCCTGCAGGTAATATCCGTTCTGCTGATAGCTCAGACGGTTTTTCTGAGCGGTATACAGCCCTAATGCGCTTTCGCTGATTTGCGAATAGTCAGGATTGCGCATATCCATGCCCGGCGTGGTCGACGCGTAACGGTAGTGGAAATGGGCGTTCAGCTTCTGATAGTCAAACCCGGCCAGCAGATGGTGTTGCCAGTCACCCAGCGCCACGGTTTTGGTGACCTGGTTATCGATGTTGAAGCTCTGCAGATCTTCATCGGTGGTGTAGGCAAAACGGTTGAGCTGATAAACCTCGCTTCCCGTGCCCGTTGCATAGACGCTGCGCTGATGCGTGTCGACGTCGAAATAGCGCGCCTTCTGGTTAAAGCCCCAGCCGCTGTCAAACTCATGCTCAAAGCTGTAGCCCAGCATCCACTGACGCTGCTTAAACCCGCTCCACTCATCACCGGCGTAATCGCGCTTGCCCGCGTATGTCGAGCGCAGGTAGGCGATCGGAAGCGGGTTAGACGGCGTCAGGCTCGGGGAGTTCTGCGCCAGCGCATCCAGGGTGAGGCGGGTTTTGCTGTCGGGTTGCCAGGTGACGGACGGGGCAACCAGGTAGTTTTCATACCGGGTGGTGTGCGGCTGATCGTCATTTTCCGTCGCTTTACCCAGCAGGCGGTAGTTCCAGTCGCTGTTGGCAATCTGCCCGGTTGAGTCGAGATAGCCCTCTTTCAGGTTGCGGTTGCCGGTGTTAAAACCAAATTCGGTTCGCGCTTCCCGCTGCGGCTTTTTACTCTGGATATTCACCAGCCCGCCCGGCGAGCCGCCGCCGTAGAGAACCGATGAGGGGCCTTTCAGGATATCAACGCTGTCAATCAACAGCGGATCGATGCGCGCTTTGGTATTGCCGGTGACGTTATAGGGTAACTGCAGCCCGTTGTAGAACTCCTGGTCGACGGTAAAGCCACGAATTTTATATTCGCTCATGTAGGAGGTATTTCCCCGCACTTCGGTTGAAACGCCCGGCGCATAGCGAAGGATTTCATTCACGGAATTCGCATGGCGCTTGTCAATTTCCGGCGCAGAGAGGGTCGTGATGACCTGCGGCGTTTTATTTTCAGCTACGGCCGATTTCGTGGCGCTGTTCGTCCAGGCCGGCAGCGCGCTGCCCTGCTCTGCGCCCGTGACGACGATAGTGGATTCTTCGGCGAATGCCGGAGCGTGCAGTGCGAGCGTGATGGCGCCTGCCAGGGCGCAAAGCGTAAAACGAGAGGGAGTCATAATGTCGTCTTGTTGTCAGATGCAATACGGAACGACAATTATTATCATTTACATTAACAAATCAATACTCAGGTAAAAAAACGGCCCTCCGCAGAGAGCCGTTTACGTTATCTTATGCTCGTCGCAGTAACCTGAATATGCCCAGCACCACAATGGCGCCCACGACAGCGACCAGAAAACTGTGCAGGTCAAAACCACTTATGTTGCCTCCGAAGCCAAACATCGTCGCCAGCCAGCCGCCCACAACCGCACCAACGACCCCGAGTACACAGGTCAAAATAAAGCCGCCGCCATCGTTTCCCGGCATGATCAATTTCGCGATAGCGCCAGCAATAAGACCAAAGATAATCCAGGCGATGATACCCATAGCGATGCCCTCTTGCAGGTTTAACGCATGTGCAGAAAACCATCTGCACAGCTAACTTAAGTATAGGTCATCGCCGGAAAATCATTTTCTTGTCACCGACTTATCTTTGCCTGAACAGGCAAAAAAAACTCACCGGTTTGTATTAAGTTTCATTGCAGATTGCCGATAACGCTAAGACAGTCTGTCATCTATCAAGGAGCCATCCGGCGTGAGTCATTACAGTGAGCAGTTCCTCAAGCAAAATCCGCTGGCTGTATTAGGGGTATTACGCGACCTGCAAAAAGGTGAAGTGCCGCTGCGCATCAGCTGGTCGAATAATCAGTTCATCAGTAAGATCCTTGACGCTTCGCAGGAGCGGCTGGTGATTGATTTAGGCAGTCAGGAGTATGAAAACCGCGCGGCGCTGAAGGCGGAGAATATCGCGGTGATGGCCGAAACGCAGGGCGCCAAAGTGGAGTTTGTCCTGTCGCGACTGGAACTGAGCGAATACCAGGGGCTGCCGGCCTTTGTGACCCCGCTTCCCACTAATCTTTGGTTTGTCCAGCGCCGTGAATATTTCCGCATCAGCGCCCCGCTTCACCCTGCCTACTTCTGCAAGGCCAAAATGCCGGACAAAAAAGAGATTCGCTTCCGTCTCTTCGATCTGTCGCTGGGCGGTATGGGCGCGCTGATGGATACGCCGAAGCCTGACGGACTGGTAGAGGGCATGCGGTTCACGCAAATCGAGCTGGATATGGGGGGCTGGGGGCGCTTTTATTTCGATGCACAGCTGATTGCCATCAGCGAACGCACCGTCGTGGACAGCAAAAATGAAACGATCACCACGCCGCGTCTGAGCTTCCGTTTCCTCAACGTCGGACCTGGCGCTGAGCGCGAACTGCAGCGCATTATCTACTCCCTGGAGCGGGAGGCGCGCGAACGCGCAAATAAAGTTCTGTAAAAAACATCGGGCAGCGTGACCGCCGCCCGTCTGCGGCATTACATGGCATCCATCGCTTTCTGCACTTTCCAGATATAACGAGGCGCCTGTGGTGCCGGGTGATTTTTCACCACATGCTCAAAGAATTCGTCTTTGTCCATGCCGTTAATCTCTTCTATCGCCTCTTTGCGGTCAGAGGAGAAGGTTCTCAGCAACGCGCCGGCGCCGTTAACGTAAGACACCACCAGCGCGTACTGCATGACCTCCGGATCCTGAATCCCCTTCAGCACGCCATGCTCCATGATGCTCAGATAGGCCGTGCCCATTGAAATGTTGCGTTCCGGGTTCTTCAGTTCGCTGGTCGACGGCTGGCCGCTCCAGCCCATGTAGCGGTATACCTCTCTCCCCGCCGTTGACGCTTTAAGCTGCATCAGCCCCACCGCGTTCGACTTGCTGACAAGCGTGGGGTTACCGCCGGACTCCACCGCAATGATCGCCGTGATGAGACGCGGACTGACGCCCCAGGCTTTCCCGGCTTGTTCACTGATCGGCATCCACTGCATCGCCCGCTTCACCGGCACTTCCGGGTTCCAGGGCGGGTTTTGATAATCATGTTTTGAACTACAGCCAGCGAGCAACACAATCAAAAAAGCAAACCATCTCAATTTCACGTCATCTATCCTTATAGCCGGTCATCGCGGTGCGCCGCCCCTTGAAGCAGGCGGCGTATACGCGGCATGATATAGACAATTAGTTTCTCATTCAGCAAGGAATTGCCATGTCTCAGATTCATCTCATCGCGCCGTCGGGCTACTGCATTAACCAGGACGCGGCGCAGCGGGGCGTTCAGCGTTTGCTGGAATCGGGCCACCAGGTAGAAAATCAGACGATTATCCCCCGCCGCCAGCAGCGTTTTGCCGGTACCGAAGCGCAGCGGCTGAATGATATCAACAGCCTGGTGAACCTGAAGGGTGAAAACCGGATAGTGCTGGCGGTGCGCGGCGGATATGGCGCGAGCCGGCTGCTGGAGAGCATTGACTGGCAGGGCCTGGCGGAGCGTCAGCAGCAGGATCCGCTGCTGATATGCGGCCACAGCGATTTCACCGTCATCCAGCTTGGGCTGCTGGCGCTGCATAACGTCATCACCTTCAGCGGCCCGATGCTGGCCGGTAACTTCGGCGCGCCGGAGCTGGAAGCGTTCACCGTGGAACATTTCTGGCGCGCGCTGCGTAATCCCACCTACAGCGTGGAGTGGCAGGGGAATGGACCGCACTGGGAATGCGAAGGTCAGCTCTGGGGCGGCAACCTGGCGATGCTGGTTTCGCTCATCGGCACCCCGTGGATGCCGAACATTGAAAACGGCATTCTGGTGCTGGAAGATATCAACGAACATCCGTTCCGCGTCGAACGGATGCTGTTGCAGCTCTATCATGCCGGTATTCTTGAGCGCCAGTCCGCGATTGTGCTGGGCAGCTTCAGCGGCTCTGAGCCGAATGACTATGACGCGGGTTACTCCCTGGAAACCATGGTTGAGTTCATTCGCTCGCGGCTGGATATTCCGGTGATCGCCGGTCTGGACTTCGGTCATGAGCAGCGCACCGTGACTCTGGCGCTGGGGGCGCACGCCGCCCTGCTCCATAATGATTCCGGCTCCCGGCTGACCATCAGCGGCCATCCTGTCATAAAGGCATAAAAAAGCCGTTATACCCCCTTAATAAAACGCTGTTGCCGTCGTTAATATGTTAGGGTTTTAGAAACAGCGTTAACATTGAGGTGGGAGTAAGAGAACATTGGATGCCGCAGCGATAATCAGCCTTTTCATTCTGGGTTCGGTCCTTGTAACCAGCAGTATTTTATTAAGTTCATTTTCATCGCGTCTCGGCATACCTATTCTTGTTATTTTCCTCGCCATCGGCATGCTGGCCGGCATTGATGGCATTGGCGGTATCCCATTCGATAACTACCCTTTCGCCTACATGGTGAGTAACCTGGCGCTGGCGGTGATCCTGCTGGACGGCGGCATGCGCACCCAGGCGAGCTCCTTCCGCGTGGCCTTAGGGCCCGCGCTGTCGCTCGCCACGGTCGGCGTGTTGATTACCTCCGGCCTCACCGGAATGATGGCCGCGTGGCTTTTCCATCTGAATATCATGGAAGGGTTGCTGATAGGCGCCATCGTGGGCTCAACCGATGCGGCTGCGGTGTTTTCCCTGCTCGGCGGTAAAGGGCTTAACGAACGCGTTGGCTCCACGCTTGAGATTGAATCCGGCAGCAACGACCCGATGGCGGTGTTTCTCACCATCACGCTGATTGAGATGATTCAGCAGCACGAGACGGGCCTCAGCTGGATGTTTGCGTGGCATATCCTGCAGCAGTTCGGGCTGGGGATTGTTATTGGCCTGGCGGGGGGATACCTCTTACAGCAGATGATCAACCGCATCTCGCTGCCCTCGGGGCTTTACCCGCTGCTGGCCTTGAGCGGCGGCATTCTCATTTTTGCCGTTACCACGGCGCTGGACGGCAGCGGCATTCTCGCCGTCTACCTCTGCGGGTTCCTGATGGGTAACCGCCCTATTCGCAACCGCCATGCCATTTTGCAGAACTTCGACGGCCTGGCATGGCTGGCGCAGATCGGCATGTTCCTGGTGCTCGGTCTTCTGGTTACCCCATCGGACCTGCTGCCCATCGCCGTTCCGGCGCTGCTGTTGTCTGCGTGGATGATCTTCTTCGCACGTCCGCTGTCGGTATTTGCTGGCCTGCTGCCGTTTCGCGGCTTCAACCTGCGCGAGCGCGTCTTTATCAGCTGGGTGGGTCTGCGCGGCGCGGTTCCGATTATTCTTGCCGTCTTTCCGATGATGGCCGGTCTGGATAACGCCCGGCTGTTCTTTAACGTGGCCTTCTTCGTGGTGCTGATTTCGCTGCTGTTCCAGGGAACGTCCCTCGGGTGGGCGGCAAAAAAAGCCAAAGTCGTGGTGCCTCCCGTGGGCTGGCCGGTGTCGCGGGTGGGGCTCGACATTCATCCGGAAAACCCGTGGGAGCAGTTCGTCTATCAGCTGAGCGCCGACAAATGGTGCGTGGGCGCTTCGCTGCGCGATTTGCACATGCCGGCCGAAACGCGCATTGCCGCCCTGTTCCGCGACAATGTCCTGTTGCACCCTACCGGCAGCACCCGCCTGCGCGAAGGGGATATTCTCTGCGTGATTGGCCGCGAGCGTGACCTGCCCGCGCTGGGCAAGCTGTTCAGCCAGTCGCCGCCGGTGGCGCTGGACCAGCGTTTCTTCGGCGATTTCATTCTGGAAGCCAGCGCCAGGTTTGCCGATGTGGCACTGATTTACGGCCTGGATGAAGGTGCTGAAGACGAAGATAGCCAGCAAACGCTGGGCGAAATCATCCAGCAGCGGCTTGGCGCTGCCCCGGTCGTGGGCGATCAGGTAGAGTTTGCCGGGATGATCTGGACGGTAGCAGAGAAAGAAGATAACGCGGTAAGGAAAGTCGGTTTGAGGCCGATGGAAGAGGAAGCGGAGTAGCGGTTTTTTTGCCGGGCGGCGGCTTCGCCTTACCCGG